>JBGSTQ010000272.1:0-3257 GCA_041736375.1 Thiobacillaceae bacterium | reverse complement strand
ACGCGCCAGCAGCCTGAGCGCGGCGGGTTCGCAGGCGACGTTTTCCTTCTCCAGCACCTCGCCCAGATGCTGCGCCACCAGCGCGGGCGGCATCGGCTTGAGGTTGAACTGCAGGCAGCGGGAGAGCACCGTCACCGGAATCTTCTGCGGGTCGGTGGTGGCGAGGATGAATTTGACATGCGCAGGCGGCTCTTCCAGCGTCTTCAGCATCGAGTTGAAGGCCGGCTTGGACAGCATGTGCACTTCGTCGATGATGTAGATCTTGTAGCGCCCCACCGTCGGCGCGTATTGCGCGTTGTCGAGCACCTCGCGCATGTTGTCGACGCCGGTGTTCGACGCGGCATCCAGTTCGAGCAGGTCGACGAAGCGTCCGGCATCGATCTGGGTACAGGCCGAACAGACGCCGCAGGGCGTCGCGGTGACGCCGGTTTCGCAGTTGAGGCATTTGGCGAGAATCCGCGCCAGGGTGGTCTTGCCCACCCCGCGCGTGCCGGTCAGCAAATAGGCGTGATGCAGCCGCCCCTGCGTCAGCGCATTGGACAGCGCCTGCACCACATGCTCCTGCCCCTTGAGGTCGGCAAACACGCGCGGCCGCCACTTGCGCGCCAGCGCCAGTGCGGGTGATGCGGAGTCGCCGAAGAGATCAGTCATGTGGTTTAGGGGCTAGGGGTCAGGATTCAGGATTCCGGGAAAAGCGCTTCGTTCAGCGTTCCGTGTCGCCGTCGAAAAACCTCCCTGATCCCTGAATCCTGACCCCTGGAAAAAGTGGCGAGCCTTACCCCGGCACTGGCATCGACCGCTGGGGCTGCTTCCTTCCGGACCTGACCCGATTCACGACCTATCCATGCGGGGAGACCCGCCACGCGCATTTTACCCCGGAAGCGTGCTTATTCCTCATCCGCCGGAACGGTCAGACGGCGTTTTTTCACCGCGTCGGCGAGCATGCGCAGCAAAGGCTCGGTGTCATCCCAGCCGATGCAGGCGTCGGTGATCGACTTGGCGTATTCCAGCGGCTGGTCCGGGATCAGGTCCTGGCGTCCCGGGTTGAGATGGCTCTCGATCATCGCGCCGATGATGCGGGCGTCGCCACCCGCCACCTGGGCCGCCACATCCGCGCCGACTTCTAGCTGGCGCTGATACTGCTTGCTCGAATTGGCGTGCGAAAAGTCGATCATCAGTTGCTGGCGCAGGCCGGCCGCGGCCAGCTCGCTGCACGCCAGATTGACGCTGGCGGCATCGTAATTGGGCGCTCTGCCGCCGCGCAGAATGACGTGGGTATCCTCGTTTCCGGAAGTGCTGAACACCCCGACGTGACCCGACTTGGTAATGGAGATGAAATGGTGACGCGCCTGCGCCGCCTTGATCGCATCGACCGCGATCCTCAGGCTGCCGTCGGTACCGTTCTTGAAACCGACCGGGCACGAGAGTCCCGAAGCCAGCTGGCGGTGCGACTGCGATTCGGTGGTGCGCGCCCCGATCGCGCCCCAGCTCACCAGATCGGCGATGTACTGCGGCGAGATCAGATCGAGGAATTCGGTCGCGCACGGCAGGCCTATCTCGTTGATTTCGAGTAATAATTTTCTCGCGAGGCGCAGGCCTTCGTTGATGTCGTAGCTCTCGTCCAGGTGCGGGTCGTTGATCAGCCCCTTCCAGCCCACGGTGGTGCGGGGCTTCTCGAAATACACCCGCATCACGATGATAAGGTCGTGCGCCAGTTCGTCGGCCAGCGGTTTCAGCGTACGGGCATAATCCAGTGCCGCCGCCGGATCGTGAATGGAACACGGGCCGACGACGATGAACATGCGATCGTCCGCTCCGCGCAATACGTCGTGAATGGCGCTGCGCGCGTGTGCCACATGGGCGTGCACGGTTTCATTGCCGCGCAGTTCGCGCATGATCTGCATCGGGGCAAGCAGTTCGCCGCTCTGCTCGATACGGGTGTCGTCGGTTCGGGTTACAGTCATTTTGGGCTCCGATTCTGGACTATGGCCGGCAGCGGCGGCTTAAACAAAAAAACCGCCAGCATGTGGCGGTTTCGTTAAGGCCTCTGCTGTTCGTCTCAGCGCCTCCCGACCGCCTGCGGCGTGGGATAAAAGCGGCTAAAGAAAAACAACCTGACCAGGCTCATGCCCGGCAGTCTACCAAAACACGCCAGCCCGCGCCATCCGCTTCAAGTGCAGCGGATTCAAGCCGTAAAAATTCATCCTGGCAAAGCCCTATAATCTTCGAATACCAAGCAAATCAGGGGGAACGATGGCAATCGGTACGGACAACCAGAACGCCGCGAAGGAACTGCGGCGTGACAGACGCTTCCAGGTCTCGCAGGCGGCCATCATCACCCAGCCGGGACATACTGAAATCGCCTGCGAAATCCGCGATTTCTGCCTCGGTGGCCTGTTTCTCAAATTCACCAACCCGGAAGCGGCCATCGCCTCGCTGGCGAAGCGCGCGGATGCCGAGGTGGAAATTGTCTTCACCCCGGCGTCGATCAACGCCACCCAGACCTTCCGGGTGCCCGCGCGACTCAAACGCCTGAGCCCGCTCGGCGTCGGCGTCGCGTTTGCCCGGCAGCCCGTGGATGCGCTGCGCGCGCTGCAGAAGCTGCGCATGGCGGGACACCGGCAAAAGCTTGCCGCCCTGCCCACTTCCGATGCCCACCCCCACCTGCGCGAGGCCAGCACCACGCTGTTGAGCGAAACCCTGCTCCAGGTCCACGACCAGTTAATGCGCATGCTGGGCGACAAGCTCAGTGCAGCGGCCCTGCACGCCTCCGGCATCACCGAGCATAGCGGCTTGCTGAACGCGCCCCATGAATTCGACCGGCATGCCGCCACCATTCAGAACCAGTTTGTGCAGCAGGTGCTGGATGCGCTCAGGCAGGCGCGCCCGGTGCAGACCCAGGCCACCCGCGACACCACGGGCGGCGGGCTGGCCCTGGTGGACGAACTGGATTTCGAGGACTGGCTCGCCACCTCGACCGAGGTGAACAAGCTGGAAGAGCAGTTCCGCGAGCAGCTTGCCGACATCGAGCCGCGCATCGGCCAGCTGTTCGGCTTCGCCTGCGACCACAGCAACAATCCCTTCGGCCCGGCGGTCATCGGCCACGCCTATCGCAGCGCCCTGCAGGATGTGCCGGTTCTGGCGCGCGCGCGCCAGGTGGCCTACGCCACCTTGCGCGATGTGCTGTCCGACCAGCTCGCCCCCTTGTATGCCGAACTGCTGGCCCTGCTGCCGGTCTCGCACGCTGAAGTCGAGAG
>JBGSTQ010000248.1:0-7423 GCA_041736375.1 Thiobacillaceae bacterium | reverse complement strand
TCGCGCGAACGCGCCCACGCTCTGCTGCGCCGTGTCGGCATTGCCCAGCATGCCCACCGTCTGGCCAAAAACCTGCCTTACGGCGACCAGCGGCGGCTTGAAATTGCCCGCGCCCTGGCGACCGAGCCGAGCCTCCTGGCGCTCGACGAACCTGCTGCCGGGATGAACAAGGCCGAACGTCTAGCGCTGCGTGAACTGCTGCTGCAACTGCAGGCCGACGGGCTGACGCTGCTCTTGATCGAACATGACGTGAAGCTGGTGATGGGCCTGTGCACCCGGCTGGCGGTGCTCGACTACGGTTTGAAAATAGCCGAGGGCACCCCGGATATCGTCAGCCGCGATCCCAAGGTCATCGCCGCCTACCTGGGGGACGAGGCACTATGAGCCCGCTGCTGGTGGTCAGCCAGTTGTCAGTGGCGTACGGCGGGATCCAGGCGGTGCGCGATCTAAGCTTGGAGGTGGCGCCGGGCGAAATGGTCTGCCTTATCGGCGCCAATGGGGTGGGTAAGACCACCACCCTCAAAGCCATCAGCGGCCTCATCGCGCCGAATTCCGGCAGCGTGCACTTCGACGGCCAGCCCCTTACCCGGATGCCGGCGCACCAAGTCGCGCGGCGCGGACTTGCCCTGGTACCCGAAGGGCGCGGCGTTTTCCCGCGCATGTCGGTCGCCGAAAACCTGATGATGGGTGCCTATAGCCGGCGTGATCGGGCGGCGATAGCCCGTGATCTCGATCAGGTCTATGCGCTGCTGCCCCGTTTGACCGAGCGTCGCACGCAGCTTGCCGGGCTGTTGTCCGGTGGCGAACAGCAGATGCTGGCGTTGGGACGCGCGATGATGGCGCGCCCGCGCCTGCTATTGCTGGACGAACCGAGCATGGGGCTGGCGCCCTTGATGGTTCACGCAGTGTTCGAAATCATCCGCCAGATTGCTTCAGGCGGCGTCGCTGTGCTCTTGGTTGAACAGAATGCCCACCTAGCGCTCAAGACCTGTTCTCGGGGCTATGTTCTGGAAAATGGCTCGATCACGCTCAGCGGCTCCGCCCATGAACTCGCAGTCAATCCAGCTGTACGCCAAGCCTATCTGGGGGAATAAGTGTTGCACTGGAACCACACTTGTGGGGCGAATGGCGAAAGGCAAAGGTAAAACAGTCGTGTCTAATAAAAGAAAATGCTAATATACATTTCAGTAATGCCCGAATCGTAACGCGATTCATTTTTTTAATCCGAATACCCTTCCATCCAGGAGTCTTGCTATGCAAATCGCCAAACTTACCGCAGCGCTGATCGCTGCCGCTGTCTCTTCCGCTGCCCTTGCCAACGGCACCGCCGCTGCCACGCCCGCTGCCACCCCCACCTCTGCCGATGCATGGGTTGCCAAGATGACCGATCCGACCCAGAACGCCTCCGCGTTCAAGGACCCCAAGACCTTCGTGCCCTGGATGAACGCCATGGTTGATCCCGCGACTTCGATCGCCATGACCAACGCCATGATGAACCCCAATACCTCGCTGCGTTTCATGACCGGCATGATGAACCCGGCTTCCTTCCAGAACTACATGCAGTTCATGGATCCCGCCGTGCAGATGAAGTGGATGGCTGCCGCCATGGACCCCAACTTCTACACTGCCGCGATGACGCCGTTCCTGAACCCCAACCTGTACATGAAGTGGATGATGGCGCCGATGGATCCCCGCGCTCTGTCGACCGGCATGCAGACCCTGAACCCCGGCATGTACGCCAACTGGATGATGGCTCCCCTGAGCCCCCAGGCCATGAATGCCATGATGGCTCCGATGAACCCTTCCATGTATACCAACTGGATGGGCGCCGCTGTTAACCCGCAGACCTACGGCACCATGGGTTCCTTCATCGATCCCGCCACCTACAACGCCATGCTGCAGGGCTTCAACCCCATGACCATCATGGCTCCCGTTGTTGCTCCGGCGGCCGCACCGGCTGCGCCCGTTGCACCCGCCGCCAAGTAATTCAGGTCGGCTAGTTGGTCTGCGCAACCCCCGGCACCATGCCGGGGGTTTCGTCGTTTATACAAGAGCATTAAAAAACAGTAAGATAGCGATAATTGAATATGCTGCGTAAGACATTGTTATCCCTCGTGCTGTTCTGTTGTGCAAGCGTCGCGCTGGCACAGGGCGAGAGCGCGCTCGATGTTCAAGTCCGGAACATCGAACGGCTACTCGATATGCGCAGCAACATGAACGTTGTGCGCCATCCGAACACGGCGCTGGAGATGGCGGATGCCCTCAGCGAGCCCGAATTGTTTGTGGCCGCGATGGTGATGAGCGCCAACCCCGAGATATGGCTGAAAGCGATGGAGCAAGCCAGCGAACCGGGCACATTCAAAAATTTTTCCCAGCTGGCCGATCCGCAAATGTTGGCCGACTGGTTTTATACCTCGATTGATCCCCGCTTTCAGAACGCCATCCTCAGCCGCGCGCTTGACCCGAAAAAGCTGCGGCGCTGGATGAGTTCGATGAACGACCCGCGGTTTTTCCTGCCTGCGATCGCCGTCATCAATCCGGCGACGCCGATGCAGTGGGTCAAGATCACGGCCGACGGCCGCCTGGTCAGGTCGATGCAGAACTCGCTGGAGCACGCCACCCGTCTCGACTGGCTGCGTCTTCCGCAGCCGGCAGGCAAGAACGGGGATAGCGGGTCTCTGAGCGGTATTGCATATCGGCCGGCTATTCAGCGCTACTGATTTCCGTTCTTGAAACGGTGAAGCCGGCGTTCGGTCAGTACCGCGTCCAGCGGGCGGTCCCAGGGATCGTGGGGTAGCGCGTCAACCCGCTGACATTCGAAGCCGACACCGATCAGCCTAGGTTTCTTCCATAGACACCGGCGTGCCTGGTAGGCCAGGGTGGCATCGTAATACCCTCCACCCATGCCCAGCCGGTATCCCTGATCATCAAATCCCACCAGCGGTACAAACAGCAGGTCGAGTTGGCGAGCGCGCAGCGGTCGGGCATCCTGGGGTTCGTGGATGCCGTAGCGGTTCGCCTGCATGACATGGCGATCATGGATCAGGGCGAAGCGCATGGCCTGCGCGCTTCGCCGCGGAATGACCGGCAAATAGCAGTCACGCTTCATCAACAGTGCCTGGTTGAGCAGCGGGGTGACGTCGAACTCGGCATTGTGGGGAAGATAGAACCCGACGCGCCGCGCACGCAGAAGCAAGCCAAGGCGCAGGGCTAGGCGACAGGCATTCCTGCCGGCATGACGGCGGGTATCGCGATCCAGCGCATATCGTGCAGCGCGCAACTGGCGCCGCAGCGTGATTTTATTCATACAGGTAAAGGGCTCCCCGCCTGTGCCGTGACTGGCTGCAGACTCTTGAACCGGGGTTCAAGATGGCCGCGTTCAAAGAGGCTTTGGGCACATGAGACGTGTCACGCGCACACCCGCATCGGAATAGACCGCAGCCTTGCACGTATGCATTGGTTCAGAGAAATTGCAAACAGCCTCGAACACCGCAGGGAGCGTGGACAAGTTTAGAAGAGTTTGTCCTGTTCTTCCAGCACTGAATCGAGCAGGGTGGTGCAATGCTTGACGCGGGTGCGCGCTTCTTCCACCAGACTGCCCCCACCCTTGGTCAGCAGGTCATGCGCCAGGTTCAGTCCGGCCATGATGGCGATCCGCTCTGCCCCGATGACCTTGCTGCCCTCGCGGATCTCGCGCATCTTTTCGTCCAGATAATCCGCCGCGGCGATCAGCGCGGATTCCTGTTCGCGGGTGCAGGCCACCTTGTAGGCGCGGCCGAGGATATGGATTTCGATCGAGCGTGGCGTGGCCATCAGGCTTCTTCTGGAAGTTGGTCGAGCAGGGCCTGCAGACGTGCTTTAGCTGCATCGAGCCGCGTGCTCATCTGCTTGTTGTCCTGCTGCGCGACGAGCAACTGCTGACGCAGGGCGATGTTCTCGCGCCGCAGGCTCTGGCACAAGTCAGCCACCTGACGGATTTTGGCTTCCAGCGTGTCGAGTTCTGCATGCATGGCGGCAACTATAGGGGGCGAATTCCGGGCGGTCAATCGGGCGCGCTGGGCGTGGCGGTTGACGTATTGCTGCCGTTGCATGCGCGCGCGGGCCCTTGCGGTTAAAATGCGTGCCTTCAGGTGCCCGCGCGAACTTCAAGGCGCGCGGGTTAAACGGGAAACAGGTATGCGGTGACCAAGCCGTCAAGCCTGTGCTGCCCCCGCAACGGTAAGCGTTGTTGTCCGGCATTTCACGCAGTCACTGCCCTTTGGGCGGGAAGACGGAATGCCTCATGCGCGAGCCCGGATACCGGCCTGAGCCTTGCCGCCATGCGGCAGCGGACCTTGCAACGCACCTGCGGGGAAGCAGATGCCCAAACCGGAAATTCGTCATGCGTCAAACCACCCTCGCGCTTGTCCTGGGCGTCGTTTTAACTGCATCAGCCTGCGCGGAAACCCTGCCTGAATTTGTCGGCGAAACCATCGTGGTTACTCCGACACGCTCGGTGCAAAAACTGGCGGCTCCGCTGCAACACACCAGCGTCATCACGCGATCGGACATCGAGTCGTCCACCGCTGCCGATCTGCCAACACTGCTGCGTCAGGAATCCGGGGTGGAGATCGCGCCGACCGGCGGCCTCGGGGCACAGACCGCGATCCGCATTCGCGGATCGGAATCCGACCATGTGCTGGTGCTGATCGATGGCGTGCGCGTCAACTCGGTTACTACCGGTGCGACGGCCATCGACCAGATCATGCTCGATGAAATCGAGCGCATCGAAATCGTCCGTGGCAACGTGTCGAGCGTGTACGGTTCCGAGGCGATCGGCGGGGTGGTGCAGATTTTTACCCGACGTGGGGAAGGTGACATGAAGGTCGCCGGCAGTGCGGCGCTGGGAACGGATGATTACCGCAAGCTCGCCCTGTCGATCGGCGGTGCACTGGGGGATAGCCGCGTGCATTTTGGGGTCGCCCGCACGCAGACGGATGGTTACTCGGACGCGCGTGCCGAGTTCATTCCTTCTCCCTTCACGTTCGCCCCGGCCGATATTGACGACGATGCCTATCGCAATACCACCGTGAATCTGGCGCTCTCGCATCGCATAAAGCTTGGGCACGAGATTGGTCTGACTGCCTTCCAGGCGCGCGGTGACATCGAATTTGACGGCGTGTTCCAGAATCACAGCGATCAGACGCTGACGGCGCTCAGCCTGTACAGCGAAAATCGTTTGGCACCGGGTTGGCAAAGCCGCATCCAGATTTCGCAGGGTACCGATGATCTGGAGTCGGATCTGGATGGTGCGGTGACCGACCGCTTCAAAACCTGCAACCGCCAACTGGGCTGGACTAACCAGCTGGACGCGGGGCCGGGCCTTATCCGGCTGGGGGCCGAAGGCCTGTGGCAGCGGCTCGATACGTCGGTCCCCTACAGTGACGATGCGCGCCGGGTTGCCAGTCTGACGGCCGGTTATACCGTCGCCGCCGGCGCGCACGATCTTCAGCTGAATCTCCGGCATGACGACTACAGTGATTTCGGTGGCGCCACCACCGGGCTGCTGGGCTACGGCTATCGCCTGACCCCGGCCGTACGTCTGTCGGCAAGCCTGTCCAACGCGTTTCGCGCACCCACGTTCAACGAGCTCTATGGGCCTTTCGGCAGCAATCCGGACCTCAATCCGGAACACGCCCGCAGCGCAGAAATCGGCCTGACCTACAGCGGCGCGAGTGGTCTGCTGCGTGCCACGGCATTTATCAGCCGTACCCGCGATCTCATCAACTTTGTCCCGCCCACCTGGACAGCCACCAATGTCGACGAGACGGAAAACCAGGGCATCGAGCTTTCGTGGAGCGGCAGGCTGGCCGGGCTGGGGGTGCGCAGCGCGTTGACCCTGCAGAATCCCGAGGACAGAGCGACGGGCCTGGGATTGTTGCGGCGGGCCGACCGGTTCGGCAGCCTTTCCTTCGGACAGGCGCGGGGCGCGTTCGACTGGCGTGCGGAAGTGCTGGCATCCGGTCCGCACCCCGACATTCATGCCACGACCTTCACCCGCGTGTCGGTGCCGGGCTACGCTGTCGTCAACCTCAATCTGGCCTGGAAACTCGCGCGCGGCTGGACACTCAGCGGCAAGCTGGTCAATCTGCTGAACAAGGATTATTCGCTGGTGCACGGCTACAACACCGAGGATCGAGGGCTGTTCATCGGAATGGCCTATCAGCCGAAGTAAGGTTCTTGCCGGCCACCGCACCCAACGCACCCGCGCAGCGAAGGCAGCGGGTTTGAACACGTCACCCGCGCAGGCAATCTCATGAAGCCGTAACTGATAGGCAACACAACCAAGGCTTTGCCCCAGGCGGCGTCTGCCGGGCTTCCCTTTGGCTGGGTGACCAGCCCCCCACCATGAAAGCCGGGCGAGACCGGCAAACCCTGTGCCGGAGTCTGGAGCGAAAGGACAAGGAAAGCGAATCCTGCAGCTTTGCCAAGCCTTGGTCTCGCCAAATCGGGCAGCACAGGATTGTGCTGTGACGGCCGTAGCGTGATCACTTGGTTCAATTACCGGGGAGCCCGACATGGACCAAGACATCCAGCGTTACACCGACATCGTCGCCGCTTACGCCACCGAGGCCGGCCTGAAAATCCTTGCCGCCACCGCTTTCTGGATCATCGGCCGCTGGCTGATCGGACTGGCCGGCCGAATGTTGCAGAGGGTGCTGGAAAAACAGAAGGTCGATCCAACGCTGATGCGCTACATCGGCAGCTTCCTCGCGGTCACTCTCAACATCGTGCTGGTGGTCGCCATCCTCGGCTACTTCGGTGTGCAGACGACTACCTTTGCCGCCCTGGTCGCCGGCATCGGCATCGCCATCGGCGCCGCGTGGGGCGGGCTGCTGTCCAATTTCGCGGCGGGCGCCTTCCTCATCGTGCTGAAACCGTTCAAGGTGGGCGACTTCATCGCCGCGGGCGGCGTCACCGGCACGGTCAGGGAGATCGGCCTGTTCGCCACCGGGCTCGACACGCCCGACAACGTGTTCACCCTCATCGGCAACAGTGAGATCTTTGGCGACACCATCCAGAACTTCAGCACCAATGCCTTCCAGCGGGTCGAGCTCAAATGCCAGCTTGCGGGCAGCGCGTACCACGTCGCCGCGATGCAGCTGCTGCGCGACAAATTGCAGGCGATCCCCAACGTGCGGCCCGAACCGGCGGTGCAGGTCGAGATCCTCGAATTCAACCTCGTCGGCCCGGTGCTTGCCGTTCGCCCCTTCTGTCATACCGACCGTTACTGGCAGGTGCATTTTTGACGGCAACCGCGTCATCCGTGAAGCGCTGGCCGGAGCCGGCTTCCCGGCGCCGATGCCCGCGCAGTTGATGCTCACCCGCGCTGCCTGAGGCCAGCGATGCGCAGGCTCGCCATCGTCTCGCTGACCTGCATGCT
>JBGSTQ010000195.1:0-3487 GCA_041736375.1 Thiobacillaceae bacterium | reverse complement strand
TGTGGGGCACCGCGCTCGACAACCTGGTGTCGTGGCGCATGGTCACGCCCGACGCCGAGTGGCTCGAGGTCACCCGCCTCAACCACAACCGCGGCAAGATCCACGACGCCCCCTACGCCACCTTCGAGATCCGCCGCTTCGCGCCGGACGGCAGGACGCCGAAGGGCTCGCCGGAAATCCTCACCATCCCCGGCAGCCGCTTCCGCAAGATCGGGCTGGGCAAGGACGTCACCGACAAGTTCCTCTCCGGCCTGCCCGGAATCCAGAAGGAAGGCTGCGACGGTCTCATCACCTCGGCGCGCTTCATCCTCCACCGCCTGCCCGCGCACACCCGCACGGTCTGCCTGGAATTCTTCGGCCAGGTGGCCGAAGCGACACCGGCGATCGTCGAGATCAAGGACTACTGCGACCGCAACCCCGACGTCCTGCTCGCCGGCCTGGAGCATCTCGACGCACGCTACGTCAAGGCCGTCGGCTACGCCACCAAGGCGCCGCGCTCCGGCCGCCCCAACATGGTGCTGCTGATCGACGTCGTCTCCGACAGCGAAAACGCCGTCGGCGAGGCCGCCTCCCACATCGTGCGTCTCGCCAACGCGCGCGGCGGCGAGGGCTTCGTCGCGGTATCGGCGGAAACCCGCAAACGCTTCTGGCTCGACCGCGCCCGCACCGCCGCCATCGCCGCCCACACCAACGCGTTCAAGATCAACGAGGACGTGGTCATCCCGCTCGACCGTCTGGCCGACTACACCGACGGCATCGAGCGCATCAACATCGAGCTGTCGATCCGGAACAAGCTGGCGCTGCTGCAGGAACTCGACGCGTTTTTCAGCGCGCCGCTGCCGCTGCACCAGGATGACGAGACCGTGGCCGACCCGGAACAGGTCGAGGAGCGCCGTTTGCGCGCGCTCGGGCTGATCGACGAGGTGCGGGCGCGCTGGAGCGGCTATCTGGGCGATCTCGATGCGCCGCACGAACAGGGCAGCGTTTTCACCGCCCTGCGCGACAAGCAACTGCGCGTGTCGTGGAAGCGCGAGGTGCGGCGCGAGCTGCAGCAGCTCTTCATCGGCCGCGAGTACGAGCCGGTGCTGCAGGCCTGCGACCGCATTCACGCCCAGGTGCTGAAGGGCCGCGTCTTTGTCGCCCTGCACATGCACGCCGGCGACGGCAACGTCCATACCAACATCCCGGTCAACTCCGACGACTACGCCATGCTGCAGGCCGCCAACGCGGCGGTGGCGCGCATCATGGCGCTGGCCACCGATCTGGGCGGGGTCATCTCGGGCGAGCACGGCATCGGCCTGACCAAGCTGGAATTCCTCGACGCGACCACTCTCGCAAGCTTTGCCGAGTACAAGCAGAAGGTCGATCCCGGTGGCCATTTCAACCGCGGCAAGCTGATGGCGGGTGCAGATTTGCGCAATGCCTACACACCATCGTTCAGCCTGCTCGAAGCCGAGTCGATCATTCTCGAATCGACCGAGACCGAGGCCATCGCCGACTCGATCAAGGACTGCCTGCGCTGCGGCAAGTGCAAGCCGGTTTGCAACACCCACATTCCGCGCGCCAACCTGCTCTATTCGCCGCGCAACAAGATCCTCGCCACCTCGCTGCTGATCGAGGCCTTTTTGTACGAGGAACAGACCCGGCGCGGCGTGTCGATCCGGCATTTCGACGAGTTCGGCGATGTCGCCGACCATTGCACGGTGTGCCACAAGTGCAAGAATCCGTGCCCGGTCGACATCGACTTCGGCGACGTCTCGATCGCCATGCGCAACCTGCTGCGCAAGCAGGGCAAGAAGAAATTCAATCCCGGCACCTGGGCGTCGATGGCCTTTCTCAATGCCACCGACCCGGCGACCATCAAGGCGCTGAGAAAGCCGCTGATCGAGTGGGGCTACGCCGCCCAGCGGGCGGGGCACCAGTTCTTCCGACAGCTGGGGCTGATCCAGGCGCAGACGAAAAATCCGCCCGCCACCCTGGGCAAGCCCACGCTCGTCGCCCAGGTCATCCATCTGGTCAACAAGCCGATGCCGGGCGGCCTGCCGAAGAAAACCTCGCGCGCGCTGCTGGGGCTGGAGGATCCGTCCATCGTGCCGATCCTGCGCAACCCGGCCAAGCTCTCCGACGATTCCGACGCGGTGTTCTACTTCCCGGGATGCGGCTCGGAGCGGCTGTTCTCGCAGGTCGGGCTCGCCACCCAGGCGATGCTGTTCGAGCTCGGCGTCCAGACCGTGCTGCCGCCCGGCTACCTGTGCTGCGGCTACCCGCAGACCGCCGGCGGCCAGGCCGACAAGGGCGAGGCGATCACCGCGGCCAACCGCGTGCTGTTCCACCGGGTCGCCAACACCCTCAACTACCTCGACATCCGGACCGTGATCGTGTCGTGCGGCACCTGCATGGACCAGTTGCTGAAATACGAATTCGGCAAGATCTTCCCCGGCTGCCGACTGCTCGACATCCATGAATACCTGATGGAAAAGGGCGTGAAACTCGACGGCGTGAGCGGTGAGAAATTCCTCTACCACGACCCCTGCCACACGCCGATGAAGACCCATGCGCCGATGAAGGTCGCCAACACGCTGCTGGGCGGCTCGCCCTCGAATAGCGTGGTGCAGTTGTCCGAGCGCTGCTGCGGCGAATCCGGCACGCTGGCCGTCAGCCGCCCCGACATCTCGACGCAGATCCGCTTCCGCAAGGAAGAGGAAATCCGCAAGGGCGCGGCCGACCTGCGCGAAGGCAACCCCGGCCAGCCGGTGAAGATCCTCACCAGCTGTCCGTCGTGCCTGCAGGGACTGGCGCGCTACAGCGACGACAGCGGCACCACGCCGGATTACATCGTGATCGAACTGGCGAAAAACCTGCTGGGCGACAACTGGATGGCGGGTTACCTTGCACGCGTCGGCAACGGCGGCATCGAGCGGGTGCTGCTGTGAGCTGCCCGTTGTGCGACGGCGCCGGCGGCGAGGTGCTGTGGCAGGACGACTTCTGCCGCGTCGTGCTGGTCGGCGACACTCCGGATTACCCCGGCTTTTGCCGGGTTATTCTCAACGCCCACCAGGCGGAAATGACCGACCTGGACCCTGCCGGCCGCGCCCGGCTGATGGACGTGGTGTGGCAGGTCGAATCCGCGTTGCGTGAAGTCATGCGGCCGGACAAGATCAACCTGGCCTCGCTCGGCAACGTGGTGCCGCACCTGCACTGGCACGTGATCCCGCGCTTTGCCGACGATCCGCATTTCCCCAATGCGGTGTGGGGCGCCCAACAGCGCAGCATGCCGCATGCCTTGCCCGCCGCGACGGAAGCACGGCTGCGCGCCGAACTCAACCGACGGCTTGCTCCTGCACCGGGAAGGGGATGACATTGGCCTCGGCGGGCGGGTCCATCAGCCGCTGGGCCGGGAACACTGCCGAAAAGGTGCTGCCCTTGCCGGGCACCGACTGGACCTCGAGATGCGCGCCGTGGCGCGTCAGCACATGCTTGACGATGG
>JBGSTQ010000190.1:0-7309 GCA_041736375.1 Thiobacillaceae bacterium | reverse complement strand
GCCGACCAGTGTCAGCCACGCGGTCCACGGCATGAAGCGCATCAGCCCGCCCAACCGACCCATGTGGCGCGCGCCGGTGGCATGCAGCACCGAGCCGGTGCCGACGAACAGCAGGCCCTTGAAGAAGGCGTGGTTGAGGGCGTGATACAGCAGCGCGGTGAGGGTCAATGCCGCCAGCACGCCCTTGCCGTCGGTGTAGAAGATCAGCGTCAGGCCGAAGGCGGCAATGATCACGCCGATGTTTTCGATCGACGACCACGCCAGCAGCCGCTTCATGTCCGACTGCACGGCGGCGAAGATCACGCCGTACAGCGCGGTGATCAGGCCGAGCGCCAGCGCCAGCGTGCCCCACCAGCCGATCTGCACATTGAGCAGGTCGAAGGTCACGCGCAGCAGGCCATAGATCGCGGTCTTCAGCATCACTCCCGACATCAGCGCCGACACTGGCGAGGGTGCGGCCGGGTGCGCTTCAGGCAGCCACACATGCAGTGGCACCAGGCCCGCCTTGGCGCCGAAGCCGAACAGCGCCAGCAGGAAAACGGCCGAGGCCCAGAACGGCGTCATCTCGGCCAGCCGCATGGTGTTGAAGGTGTAGTCGCCCTCGCCTCCCTGCAGCACGCCGAAGCTCAGCAGCAGCGCGACGGCGCCGACGTGTGCGATCAGCAGGTAGAGAAAGCCGGCGTTGCGGATCTCGGGAATCTTGTGGTCGGTGGTGACGAGGAAGTAGGACGACAGCGCCATCACTTCCCACGCCACCATGAAGGCATAGGCGTCGTCGGCCAGCAGCACCGTCACCATGCCGCCGAGGAACAGGTGGTACCACAGCGCCAGCAGCGCCAGCGGGCCGGATTCCATGCTGCGGAAATAACCGGACGCATAGACCGACACGCCGAAGGAGGCGCCCCCCAGCAGCACCATGAAGAAAGCCGACAGGGCATCCAGGCGCAGATGGAACGGCACGTCGGGCAGGCCGATGGGCAGCACCATGGTCGATGCCGGCTGCAACAGGCCGGCCACGCCGACGCCGGCAATGAACAGCGCACCCAGCGCACCCAGCGGGAACAGCCCATGAGTGAGCGCGATCTGCGAACGCTGCAGCAGCAGCGCGGCAAAGCCCAGCACCAGCCAGAACATCACGCCCGCCCAGGCCCACTGGACCGGATCGGCGAAATAGGAAGTCAAGCCGTTTGTCATGTTCGGGTAAACCTAGCGTGCCGGTGAAACCGCGCAGAAAAGATCGTCCGCCGCATTCTCGCCCAGTTGCTCGTAAATCGCGGCAATCGCCTGGTCTACCGTGGCAAAAATCTTGTCCTGCCCGATCGCCTCGAACAGCCCGGTGGCGCGCATCACGTCCAGCACCTGTTTTTTCAGGCCGCTGAACACCAGGGTGATCCCCGCACTGTTCAGGCGCTCGACCAGGTGATGAACAACCTCCTCGCCGGACGCGTCCAGCTGATTGATGGCGTCCCCCACGATCAGGACGTATTTGGCGTCAGGGTGATTGGATACAGCTTCGAGCACCGCGTCCTCGAAATAGGAAACGTTGGCAAAGTAAAGCGAGCCGTCGAAGCGGATCGCCACCACGTGTTTGCTGGTGGGCAGATCCGGATTCACCCCGAGGTCGCGCAGGGTGCCGTCCTTGTAGCGGCCGAGGATGGCGACGCGCGGCGACATCGTGCGGTAGAGGAAAAGCCCCAGCGCCAGGCCCGCGCCGACCATGATGCCGCTGTCCAGATGCGGCGCGAACGCGAGGGTGGCGAGGAAGGTCACCCCGGCAGCGATGCCGTCATGCTTGCTTGCCTGCCAGGCATGCTTGACCGCCTTGAAGTTCACCAGCCCGATCACCGCCATGATGATGATGGCAGCCAGCACCGCCTGCGGCAGGTGGTAGAGCAGCGGCGTCAGGAACAGCAGGGTGATCAGCACGAACAGCGCGGTGATGACCGAGGCCATGCCGGTCTTGGCGCCGGAGTTCTGGTTCACCGCCGATCGCGAGAACGAGCCGGACACCGGGAAGGCCTGAGTGAAGCTGCCCACCATGTTGGCCAATCCCTGGCCGATCAGCTCCTGGTTGGGATCGAGACGCTGTTTGGTCTTGGCGGCGATGGCCTTGGCGATCGAAATCGCTTCCATGAAGCCCACCAGCGAAATCACCAGCGCCGCCGACAGCAGCGAACCCAGGGCGTCGAGGCTGAAGCTCGGCATCTTCACGCTGGGCAGGCCTTCGGGAATGCTGCCGACGACCTCGCCGCCGCCCACCAGCTTGAACCCGCTGGCCGTGACGCTGCGGATGCGGTAGCGCGTATCGTCCAGTTCCACGCCCTGCGGGGCCTTGTCGGCCGGATAGATCGCCGCGGTCTCGCCGTTCGCATCGGTCCTGCGCACCACCTGCAGCTTGCGCAGCCCGGCCTTTTCCTTGGCGAACGCCTCTTCGGCAGCATGGACTTCGATCCGTGCCAGCTCCAGTTCGGCATCCAGCTGCACCGCGCGAACGTTCTCCGTGCCGTCCTCTTTCTGCACCGCCTTCAGCGCCGACGACATTTCCGCGACCTTCGCATTCAGGGCGTCGACCCGGCTGGCCGCCGCCATGCTCTGCTGCACCACCACCTGGAGCTCCGCATCGGCGATGTGCTCGGGCTTGCCCGCCGCGTTGCGCTCGAATCCGATCGCCCACGACAGCACCGTCGTCACCACCACGGCGATCAGCACGCCCGGTAGCTTGGGACGGTATTTCCTGATTCCCCACATGATGGCAATCCCCAGCGCACCCATCGCCAGAGTCGGCAGGTGGGTGTCGCCGATCAGCTTGACCACGCCGACGATGTCGTTGATGAAATGTTCGCTGCGCCCCATCGGCACGCCGAACAGCTTCGACACCTGCGACAGCGCAATGATGATGGCCGCGGCATTGGTGAAGCCGACGATGACCGGATGCGACAGGAAGTTGACGATCACCCCCAGCTTGAACACGCCAAGCAGCAGCTGGATGATGCCCACCAGCAGGGCCAGCATGATGGCCAGCGCGATGAACTGGTCGGATCCTGGCGCCGCCAGCACCGCCAGCGAGGACGCCGTCAGCAGCGACACAACCGCCACCGGCCCGGTGCCGAGCTGATTCGAGCTGCCCCACATGGCCGCCACCGCCACCGGCAGGAAGGCCGCATACAGGCCGTAGTAGGCAGGCATTCCGGCCAGCTGCGCGTAGGCCATCGACTGCGGGATCAGCACCAGGGCAACCGTAATCCCGGCCAGGAAGTCGGCCCGGATGGCATCGCCTTTCCACGGAAACCAGCGCAGGAAAGGCAGGAATTTTTTAAGCGAGGCAGGCATGGGCGTAGGTCTGTTTGGTTGAATTCAATGTGATTTCAGTGCTGTTTCTTGTCCTGCGCGGCAGCGGTCACCAGCGGGCATTCCAGATGCTTCCACGGGTCGCTGCCGCGATCCTGGGCCAGCGCTTCCCAGCCTTCGCGGGAGTCGATCACCACGGCGGCGATATTCTCGTGGGCGTTGGCATAATTCACCAGATCGCGGCGTCGCAGGCTGGGCTTCAATTCCAGGGTGAACGGCAGGCCCTCCGCACGAAGCGTCTCGAGAAAGTCGGCCATTTCAGGCGGCGATGTCTCGCTGCCCGAAATCACCTGGATTTCCAGGTCGGCGTCGAGACGGCGGCACAGCGCCAGCGCCGAGCTCAGCAAACGCGGATCCACATGCCCCTCACGCACGGCGAGCAGAACACTTCGTTGTTTGCCGGGGTGGGTCATTCCGGGACGCTTTCAATCAGGACGCTCGCTAAGAGCAGCAAGCGTGCCAGCAACGGCCGAAACACGCAACATATTGTATTGATTGACAAATCACCAAAAACACCGCTTCGCCCGGCGTTCATGGATGTTGCATGTTGCAACATCTTGATGGCCCGGCGGAACCGTATTCAACGCGCCAGGGCACCAGCCCTTTGTTAAGTCTTGGTTAAATCAAGTAAGTACAGATATGTTGCAAACATTCAGTATTAATTGCATATTGCAACAATAGTAGGTGCACTGGCTCCCTGCGCACCTGGCAAGCGGAGGACACATGAGCAGCGGAAGACTCTTGATCGTGGACGAAGACAGGATCGCCCTGAAAAGTCTCGAACAGGCGATGAAGAGGGAGGGCTATGCGGTCACCACCACGCAGAGCGGAAGCAACGCCCTGGCCCTGCTGGAAAAACAGCCCTTCGATGTGGTGCTGGCCGAACAGCGGATGGACAAGGTGGACGGCATGCAGCTCCTCGGGCGCTGCCGGGAAAGCCACCCCGACACCGAAGTCATCCTCATCACCGGCCATGCCACGCTGGAGTCCGCCGTCGAAGCGATGAGGCAGGGCGCCTTCCACTACCTTTCCAAGCCCGTCCCAACGGAAGACGTGCGCAGGGTGGTTGACGACGCCCTGGAAAAAGTCCGCCTCCGGCGCGAAGGCCGCAGCTTCAGGGAAAGCGCGCAAACCCAGCAGGGCAAGGCGAGCATCCTCACCCAGGACAGCCACATGCAGCACCTCCTCGACATGGCGCGGCAGGTGGCCCCCACCGACTGCAACATCCTCATCACCGGCGAATCCGGCACCGGCAAGGAGCTGTTCGCGCGCCACCTGCATCATCACAGCCGGCGCGACTCCGGTCCCTTCGTCGCGGTGAACTGTGGCGCCTTCAACGAGGAACTGCTGGCCAACGAACTGTTCGGCCACATCAAGGGCGCCTTCACCGGCGCCCACGCCGACAAGAAGGGCCTGCTGGAAGCTGCCAGCGGCGGCACGCTGTTTCTCGACGAGATCACCGAAATGTCGCCCGCCATGCAGGTCAAGCTGTTGCGCGTGATCCAGGAAAGGGAAGTGCTGCCGCTCGGCGCCACCGCGCCGGTGAAAGTTGACGTTCGTTTCATCGCCGCCACCAACCGCGACGTGCAGGAGATGGTCAAGCACGGCGGCTTTCGCCAGGACCTCTATTTCCGCCTCAACGTCGTCAACCTGCACATTCCGGCCCTCTCGGCGCGCAAGGAGGACGTGCCGCTGCTCGCCCACCACTTCCTGCTCAAGCACGCCGCGCCGATGGGCAAGGACGTCACCGACCTGTCCCCCGACGCCCTCGACCTGCTGCGTGCCTACGACTTCCCCGGCAACGTGCGCGAACTGGAAAACATCATCGAGCGCGGCGTGGCGCTCACCACCGGCTCCAGCATCGAGCCGGCCCACCTCCCCGCCGATCTGCGCGACCTGTCGATCCGCACCTTCCGCAAGAAGGAAGGACGCCTTCCCACCCTGGAGGAACAGGAACAGGACTACATCACCTGGGTTCTGCGCGAGGCTGGCGGCAACCAGACCCACGCCGCGCAACTCCTCGGCATCGATCGCGTATCCCTGTGGCGCAAGCTCAAGCGCTACGAGATGGAGAAAGCGTAAACCGCTCTATCAGCGATAGAGCCCTGATCGGTCACGGCAATCGGTTTGAATCGGACCAAAAAACTGTCGGAATTTTTTACACACGCCAATCATTAGGTAGGCGCGAATTGTTACTCTGCTGTTGATGTATCTATGTTTGTTTGCAACGGCTCGGCTCTTGCTTTGGTTAGCACAGGCAAGCGCGAAGCAAATGCCAATCGATCTCAAGGAGAGTGACGATGAGCCCAAAAAGCAACTTGATTATCTGGATCGCAAACGTAGCTGGTGTTGTTGCGTGGGGGCTGGGATCGACGGCAAGTGGTGCGCCGATACCCATTGACCTGAGCCCCTGGACCGTAGTTCAGTACGAGTTCAATTCGCAGCCGGATGCCAACTGGGTTCTTAGCAACTCGAACACAACGGCATCCCAGACAGTGAATGCCGATGCCTCAATTCTGCTGAGCAACTTCAACGCTGCAGGGCAGCAAATCGCAGGTTCTTGGCGTGTCAACACATCAAGTGATGATGACTTCATGGGGTTCGTGTTCGGTTATCAGAACCGTGGTCAGTATTATCTTTTCGACTGGAAACAGCTTGATCAGTCTTGGCCCGGACTCGCTGAACGTGGCATGAGCGTCAAGGTTGTTGACACCGGGGGAGCCGACCCTGGCCCGCTTGACCTTGGCTTGACTGCGGGAACGGCAAACGTGTCGGTGCTGCGGCACAACACAATCCCATGGGCCGATTTCACCGATTACGACTTTATCCTGAATTTTTCCGCCGGATTATTTGAAATCACGGTGAAACAAGGGGCAACGGTTCTGGAGAATTGGGTCATCGCCGATAGCACCTATGCTTCGGGTAATTTTGGCTTTTACAACTACTCGCAAGGCGACGTGATCTATAACGGATTCACGCAGGATGAGGATCCGCCACCGATAATCACCGTCCCAGAACCTGCAACCCTTGCCCTGCTGGGCCTGGGTCTGGCCGGTCTCGGCTTTTCGCGCCGCAAGAAGTAATTTATGCAGCGTTCACACAGACCCTGCTTCGGCAGGGTTTGTTGTTTGTGGGGGCAAGCAGAAGTGTGTCCTGTTGCCCCTCAGAACTCGTTGCGGATGCGCTTGTAGCCCCTGACCAGTTCGTGGTTGGCCTGCGCCACGCTTTCCGAGAATCCGGTCACGTCGGGGGTGACGGGTTCGATCCGGGCCAGTTCCTCGTCCGAGTGAATGTTGCAGGTTGAGGGAATGTAGAAGCCGTCGGGCACGCTGCAGCCTTCGACCACCGAGTTGTGGCGCACCACCGAACCCTCTCCCACCGTGCAGTTGAACAGCACCGAGTTGAAGCCGATGAATACCCGGTTCCCCACCTTGCACGGACCGTGGACGATGGAGCGGTGGGCGATCGACGTGTATTCGCCGATCTCGACCCGCCCGCCGGCCTTGGAATGAATCACCACGCCGTCCTGGATGTTCGAGTGGGCGCCGATGACGATGGGGTCCATGTGGCCGTTGTCGTCGACCTCGTCGGCGCGGATCACGGCGTAGGGTCCGATGAATACGTTCTCGCCGATGATGATGTGGCCGCAGAGGATGGCGGTGGGATCGACGAAGGCGGTTTCGTGCACGACCGGCAGGTCGCCTCGGGGGTTTCGGCGGATCAAATCGGACTCCTTTCGCTGTACGGATTGAAAAAGCAGCAGGCCATTCAGGCGTGTCCCTGCACATGCGGCTGGAAGAATCCGGCCAGGCGCGCAAACGTGCCATCGCGATCGATCCGCATCACCTCCGGACCCTCCTGCGCAGTGTGGGCAGGCAGCATGCGGCGGGTTCGCCCGTCGCACACCAGCAGGTCGGGGCGCCAGTGGCGGATCAGGTCGGCGAGCGCGGCGCGCGGCTCG
>JBGSTQ010000176.1:0-4450 GCA_041736375.1 Thiobacillaceae bacterium | reverse complement strand
CCCCGGACGACAGGGCCGCGGCGTCCGCCTGCGAATAATGGGCATGGGCGTCGATCATCGGCGCCCGGGTCACCGCGCATTGGGTCGCGGCCGGCAGGCCCATCCCGGCCAGCATGATGATCATCCGTAAGGCGAAGCCAGGAAAACCGTTCATGCGCCCGCGTGGTGCTTCAGCTGAATGGATCGCTGACACCGCTGCCTAAACCGCACACGACTGTCCGTTGGCGTTGCCCCTGACCCAGAAGTCGAATCCCTTGGTGAGGAATTCGTCCCACGGCAGGTAGTGCGAGCCATCGCAGGAGAAGGTCAGGCCGACCATGCCGTTGAAGATATTGAGCGAACCGGCGCGCAGGTAGAGGGTCTCGTCCATGAAGCGCAGGGCGCGCAGGCTGTCGAGCACCGGGCGGATCTTTTCCTTGGGGATGACGGCGTCGGCGGGGTAGGGGCGACGCGGGTAGGTGAGGCAGGTGTCGGGGTCAATCAGCGCCTCGATGTCGAGCAGGCGATAGCGGTAGGGGTCGTCGATCACCCAGATGGTGGCGCGGCTGCTGGAAAAGTGCAGCTTGCCGTGGAAAATGCCGTGGTCCTCCATCAGCTCGGCCATCACGCTGATCACGGTGTCGAGGTTCAGGTCCATCTTGCTGTCGCTGCGGGTCTGGTGGAAGACCGCGCTGCGGATCGCCGGGTCGCCCTTGATCTGGCGCCAGGTCGTGGGCTCCTCGTACAGTTCGCCGGTGATCGGCAGATCGCGCAGGTCGAAGTCGGCGCCGACGAAGCCGAGCACCCGGCCGGTGCTGTTGCGCACGATCTGGATCGCGGTGAGCGAGGGGCGTTTGGCGCGCAGGCTGATGTAGGCCTGCGACAGCAGGAAGCCTTCGCTCGGCACGCGCTCGGACATGTAGGGGCGGTCGGAGCGGTCGCGGCCGAAGTCGGTCTCGATCAGACCCTCGTGGCTGACGTTGTCGCTGACCTGGATGGCCTGGGTATCGAGCGCGTACAGATACTTGCAATAAGGCATGCTGCGGAGGGCCTCGACCAGCACGCTGTTGAGGCGCTGGCGGTCGCCCCACACCTGGCTGCAGGCCTCGGCTGCCAGCGTGAGGTCCTCGCGCAGCATGCCCTTGAGCGCCTCGCGCTGGCGGGCGACGCTTTCCTGCAGGGAGGTGAGGGCGGCGGGCATGGGTGTCGGGGGGGCGTTGCTTTTCATATTACTTGATGAAGGGTAGAGCTCAGATGAGGGGACATGAGCACTGGCAGGTCAAACGGTAGCTGGCTTTGATTGCAAGGGCAAGCCACGAGGGTGGCGACACGGGGTTGGGTTGGCTGCATGGAACCCGGGCCACAAAAAAGCCCGGCTTGCGCCGGGCGGATTGAGGACGACACTCAAACCGATTGTCGTTGATGGATGGTTTACGGGCAGTCCAGCGTCGTCGTGGCGTCCAGACCGATGGTGCCGCAAAGCGGCTGCATGACAGGGAAGCCCAGCGTGCCGGTAAAGTCGGGCAGCGAGATGGGGCCGGTCCCATCGTTGTTCACCAAACTGATGCGGTTGAGCGGGAGGTTGTCCGCGTTAACCGTTCCAAGCTGCGCCAGGTACTTCTCGATGATCGTGGTCAGGTCGACCGGATTGCCTTCGATCTTGGGCTTGCCATTTTCCATCACGACATTACCGCCGCCATCGCGCACGTAGATCGGGTTGCCGTTGGCATCCAGCGCGGCATCCCCATTGGCATCCATGTTCACCGGCAACAGATACGCCGCTTCGGGATCGCCGATGACAGTGGACGTACCGATCGGGCTGCAGTTGTTGCAGTTGTTGATGGTGTCCGGGCTCTGTCCATAGAAATAACCCGCGATCGTGAAAGCCGGGAACTGGAACGGACGTGCCGCCGCATTCACGGTGGTCGGCTGGTTCGGCAGGCCCTGCAGGAATTGCCAGCCATCCGGGTTCAACAGATACACGTTCTTCGCAGTCGAGCCCTGGCTGGCATAGGTATTCGCCCAGCTGGGTGTCCACACGCCATTGGTGCTGTTGGTCAACGTTGTTGCGTAGCGCGTGACCAGATCGTTCACGTCACAAGTGTTGGCGACCTGTTCCACCGGCGGCAGATTCTTGCACAGGGTCTTGATCGTCAACGAACGGGCGCGCGACGTGTTGGTCAGAGGTGCTGCGGTGAGGGTGTTGTCCGCGTTGTAGACGACGTCCGGTACGAAGTAGGGTGCGAAGTCGAAATGGAAGCCCTCGCCGCTGTAGGCGAACAACCAGCCGCCGCCCCAACCCGAAGGACTGCCCGCCAGCCCCTTTACCGGCAGGCCGGCGCCCGGGGACGTGCCATACAGGGGATTGCCCGGGACGCCGTAGCCATTGTTGTAGCGAGGCTGCACGATGACCGGGGAGTTGGGATTGCTGCTGAATACCGCGAGCGACGAGTTGTCGATCTGGTTGCGCAGCTGGTTTGCCGTGACCCGCGACACCTTGGCCACGCGCGGACCGATGGGCACGAAATGGAACAGGTCGTTGCGCGTGATCGGGCCGGGCGCGACGTGCGTGCCGTAGCGGAAGCCGCGCAAGCTTGCCACGTCGGACTTTGCCCACCAGCGGATCGCGTCGGTGATGAGGTCGTGCGAGCTGCCTTCGACGACGGCCGGCATGTCTTCGTGCGAATAGTTGCTGCGGTGCAGGGCGACTTCCGTTTGGCCGACGACCTCGCTCAACGGCCCGCTCAGGTAGGTACCGGAGAACGGGTTGAGGTGGGTTCCGGGGGTGAAGCCGTCGTTGAACGGTTGGCTGACCTTCGCCACTTTTCTGGCCACCTTCCGGTCTTCCCGGAGGCGGTTGTCGATGCGGTGCGCCCTGTGTTTCATGCCGGTAACCTGGCCACGATGCACCGAGAGCGTCACCTCCCCGACCAAGGTTCCGTCCTGGCCGGACTCGATGATCCAGGTCTCTTTGCCGGCACCGTCGGTGACTTTGATCGGTTCCAGTACTTCTTCATGCATGTCGGAGTTGAGCACCAAATCGACGTGCTGGTTATCGCCAAGACTCTTGATGAGCTGGATGTTGCGCGCGATCTCGATTTCGGACATCAGCACGACCACCTGAGCCCCGTGCACCGTGCGCAGCTCCTCGACGAATTTCGGCACTTCGCGCGAGCAGTCCGTGAACTCCAGGCCCACGGTCACCCAGCTGCCGACCACTTGTGGACCGCGGCTGGTGGTGCAGCCGACGATGCCGACTTTCACACCGTTGATCTTTTTCAGCGTATACGGCGGCAATATGCGCTGGCCGTTGTCGCGGTACCAGGAGGCGTAGGCGTCGTACTCGGCAGCGGAGACGTTGGCGTCCTGCGCCGAGCCCATGGCTGTCGGACGCGCTGGCGCGGACGGGTCGGTACTGGTGCGGTAGACGTTTGAGACGAGGGCGCCCCAGCGCCTGGCTACGGGGTGGGCCGGATCGGTTTTGTCGACGAACAGCTCGTCGAAGCGCTCCGGGCCGTAGACAAAATCCCAGTTGCCGGGTGCATAGGCATCGATGCCCAGCAGGTCGACGATGTCGACCATCGCCTGGCCGCGCGTGTAGAGTGCTTCGCCCGATCCCTGGATGGTGTCGCCGGTGTGCATGACCAGCGTTTTGCCGGCGCCCCCCTTGCCGGCCCGGATTTGCTTGATTTTCGTTGCGACACGCGCCAGGCCGCCGACCATCTGACCGGGGTAGTCGACCGTGCTGCGCAGATTGGGGCGCGGTGCCAAATGGCCGTGGAAATCGCCGGTGTGGATGATGGTGATCTGACTATCGGCATAGGCCGCCGTAGCCGTTGCGGCGCCAAGCACGGCCCCGAGCAGGAGCTGTCTCGCATTGTGCTTTTTCATTTGTATGTCCTCCGTTGTGGTTGTCGAACCCAAATAGAGGTTCGTACTGAAGAAGACGCACGCTCGGCAGGGTTTATTCCCCCTTGTCCAGGACTAGGTACAAATTGACCATTCAGAAACGGCGGACCTCAAAACCATGTCTGGGCCGTCAGCCAGCGGTTCGCAGAGCGCGCGTCACGCCCCCCGCAGTGAAATCACCGGCCAGCCCTTGGCATCGGCATGGGCGCGCAGGGTGGGGTCGGGGTCGACGGCGACCGGGTGGCGGACTTTTTCAAGCAGCGGCAGGTCGTTGTGCGAGT
This sequence comes from Thiobacillaceae bacterium, assembly GCA_041736375.1. Lineage (GTDB taxonomy): Bacteria > Pseudomonadota > Gammaproteobacteria > Burkholderiales > Thiobacillaceae > Thiobacillus. The sequence continues at coordinate 281 of JBGSTQ010000176.1, read as the reverse complement.
CGCTGTAGAACCAGCTGGATTCGAGCTGGTCGAGGCGGGTGCCGTGGGCTTCGAGAAACGCCTCGATGCGGGTGACCTTGCCTTCGCGGAAACAGGGCGTGCCGGCGACCTCGCCGGTGAAGCGGCCGTCGATTTCCTCGGGGTCGGTGGCGATCAGGTGGGGGATGCCGAATTCCCGCGCGATCGGGCCGGTGACGAAGCTGTTGGTGGCGGTGATGATGGCGACCAGATCGGCGTCGTCGAGGTGTTTGTTGACCAGGCCGCGCGCGGCCAGGGTGATC
>JBGSTQ010000142.1:0-7084 GCA_041736375.1 Thiobacillaceae bacterium | reverse complement strand
GGCAGCGGGGTCGGCGGCGGAGTGGGGGTGAGCATGCCGGTCGGCGGAGCGCAGGGCGCGGCCGGTCTGGCGGCCACTGGCACACTCGTCGATGTCGTCAGCGGTCGGGTGATCTGGACCGCCGGGGCGACGACCTCCCAGGCAGTTGATGCCACGACCCAGATTGCCGAACTGACCCGGGCACTGACCGAATCCATGCGCCAGGCCGGGCTGTTCTAGTACCGCGCTAGCGGCCCATGCGCTGGTTGTAGCGTGCCGTGATGCGGTCCATCAGGGTGGGGTCCGCGGCGGTGTTGCCGCTGGTGTTGAACTCGACCCGCACGCTGCCGTCGGCCTGGGTCCGAACCGCCGCTGTCACGCTGATGTCGCCGCGGATGCCGCTGGCTTTGCCGGCGTCCCGATCCAGGGTCACGATCCGCACCCCTTCATCCTCCAGGGCGCCGACCGCAGCCGACCAGGAACGCTCGAATGCGTTCGGCGCGGGGGTGTAAACACCAGGTGCGGTCTGGTAGTAGGTGCAGCCCCCAAGCCCAATAGCCAGACCGAGGCCGAGGAGCAGGGCGCTGGGAAATCGCGTTGCTTGCTTCATGTCTTTCCCCTTTCTTGATGAATATAAAGCCGTTGAAATGATGCAAAGCCGTTGACGGTGCCGATACGATATCTTGCAATACACGACCGGGCACCGTTTTGTGGCAGAGATGACATCATTCAGGCGACAGTAGTGCGTTGCGCGCAAAGTATACTTTTTGAACCCCGACTCCGGACTGCAAGAACATGAACTCACCGCAGCGCGACCTGGCCCAGATTACCCTGGGCGTCCTCTTCATCGGCGGTCTGATCGCTGCCTCGTTCTGGATATTGCAGCCGTTTCTGCCGGCGGTGATCTGGGCCACCATGGTGGTGGTGGCCACCTGGCGGGTGATGCTCGGCATCCAGGCGCGGTTGTGGGGGAAGCGATCGCTGGCGGTGGCGGTGATGACGCTCATCCTGCTGCTGGTGCTGGTGGTACCGCTGTCGCTGGCCATCGCCGCCATCGCGGACCATTCGGATCGCATCGTCGGCTGGGCGAAGTGGCTGGCCGAGTTCAAGGTGCCGCCGCCGCCGGACTGGGTTGCCGGGCTGCCCCTGGTGGGGAGCAGACTGCAGCATTTCTGGGAGGGGTTCGCCGCCACCGGCATCGAGGACTATGCCGCCAGGTTGGCGCCCTATGCCAAGACGGGTACCGAGTGGTTCATTGGCAAGGCGGGAAATTTCGGCCTGCTATTCCTGCAGTTTCTGCTGACTGTGGTCATCGCCGCCCTCATGTACGCGGGCGGCGAGTCGGCCGCTGACTGGATGAAGCGATTCGGTCGGCGCCTTGGCGGGGAGCGCGGTGCTGGCGTCGTGGTGCTGGCCGGTCAGGCGATCCGCGGCGTTGCCCTGGGTGTGGTGGTGACTGCGGTGGTGCAGTCGGTGCTGGGCGGCATCGGTCTTGCGCTGGCCGGCGTGCCGATGGCCGCGGTGCTGACGGCGCTGATGTTCATGCTGTGCATCGCGCAGTTGGGTCCCATCCTCGTGCTGCTGCCGGCGGTGGCATGGCTGTACTGGAGCGGCGAAAACGGCTGGGGCACCTTCCTGCTGGTGTGGATGCTGGTTGTCGGCAGTCTCGACAACTTCCTGCGCCCGTATCTGATCAAGAAGGGGGCTGACCTGCCCCTGCTGCTGATCTTCGCCGGCGTGATCGGCGGCATGATCACCCTGGGTCTGGTGGGAATATTCGTCGGGCCGGTGGTCCTCGCGGTGGCCTACACGCTGATCGATGCGTGGGTCGAGGACGATCGCGGCAACGCCCAGCCGCACACGCTCAAGAATTGACGGGCGCAGGTCGCAGCCCCTGCCATGGGGCATCGGCCAAGGATCGCCCGACAGTGTTTCAGCCGAGGAAGCGCTGCGCCTCGCGCAGGAAATCCGGCGGCGGGGGCAAGTCCGCCCGCGCGAGGCTCACCAGGCGCACGACGAGGCTGCGGCCCGCGGCGCTGTGCAACGTGGTGACGGTGATCGGGGTCGCCAGCGTGCTGGACTGAGACTGCTTGACCCCCTGGCGATCGATGCTCAGGGTGGCGGACTCGCTGCGCAGGTTCTTTTCCGCCCCGGCCAGCACGTCGACGAGGACGTCCAGATGCGACTGCAGCAGGCCGGTGCTGAGGGTGCTGAGCTGGGCGTCGATTTCCTTGATGCGCTGCTCCAGCGCCCGCGGATCGGCAGGTGTTTCTTCCATTTCCCCTTCCGCATCGTCGCCGAATCCCCAGTTCCCCGACCTCAGCGCCGCCTGCTTGCTGCGCAGCAGATCGCGTTCGCGCTTGAGATCGCCATGCTCGCCATGCGCCTCCGCGATGCCGGCGAGGGCAAGCGTGAGCAGATGGTCGAAGGCGCGGCGCTTGAGCAGTCTCCGCGTGTCGTCCTCCACGGCCGTTGGGTCGGCCATGCGGTGCTTGTTGAAGCTGACCGTTACCTGCGCCACGTCGTGGCGCAATTCGTTGCCTTCGAGTGCCACGCCCAGAACATTGCGCTCGCGCGACTCCATCAGCAGCAGCGCGAAGACGCGATCGGCCAGGACACTTTCAGAGGACTTCTGCCATTGCCGCATCTCCGCGTCGCGCGACAGCACCTCGTTCATGTGGTCAACCGAGGCGAAGTAGGTGTTGAGCTCGGCATCGGTTCCGTAGTTGCGGCGGTTCAGCTCGAGCGGGGGCGGCAAATTGTCGACCAGCGCCACCACATGGTCGATGGCATGGATCACCGCCGGCCTCAGGCTTTTCTTGTAGCCGGACACGGCGCGCAGACGTCGGTCGGTGCCATCGACCGCGCGCTCGATCGCGCGCTCGATCAGGTCTTCAGGGTAGGTCCCGAGCTTGTCGGCGCCAGGGCGGAAAATCGATTGGAACAGCTTGAGCATGTGGCGGTCCTCCAAGTTGGCGGGATTCTAGGTGAACGCCCGGGCGCATCCCAGGCGCAGTGGCGGCGGGTATTGCCTGTGGCGCATGGTTGGAGTTCGCTCGCCGATCATGGGCGTTGCCGGGCAGGCATCGCGAGCAGACACTCAAGTTCGATCAGAGAAGCGGTGACAGATGCGCCGTCGTCGTTCATCCCCTGTGCGGCGACACCATAAAGCAGGCGCACAGGAGTCAGTTGCCTGTCTGGCACTTGTTCATGAAACTGGTCTTTGCGGCACCGGACAGCTTTTTGCCCGTCGCCTGCTCCTCGCAGAAGGACTGCAGTTCATCGGCCACACACTTTTTCGTGTAGCTGTTTTTCGCCGCACCTGACAACTTCTTCTTGGCAGAAGCTGCATCGCAACTATCGCGCACGCACTTCTTAACGAAGCCATTCTTCGCCGCTCCGGAAAGTTTCTTCTCCGTAGCCGCAGACAGGCATGACGTATCGGCAGCCAGCGCTGAAAACGAGAACCAAGCGGTGACGAGGGCAATGACAAGTGTCTTCATGAATGGTCTCCTGTTTGAACAGGCTGAGTTTATCCGGGATTCCTGGGCACTGGATTATCACGGTGCCCCTATGGTATTGCTCCCGGGAGCTTCCTAGATTCCTTTCGGAGACGGCATGGATCGCTATTGATCCGGCACGAAAATGTTTCTAGCTGTCGCCCCGGCGAGAGCCGGGGTCCAGTTAAACAGGCTGGATTCCGGCTCTCGCCGGAATGACGAAACCTCAAACTTCAGCTGGCCGGGTCAATAGGTTCTGGATCGGGCTGATCCGCCGAGTCCCTGCGAATCCGGGGTGCGGGCGAGCGCCAGGTCCTGCGGGAGGGTGTAGACCCTCTGGACGGCAAGATCGAGTAATTCCAGTTCCTGGTGCAATGCAGGACGGCGATGCTCGGGCAAGGTTTTGAGAAGGTCCTCGATCATCGCACGCAAGCGGCGTACGACCTGGATGCTCTCCACCCCGTTGAAACGCAATTCCGTGAAGCTGAGGCGCACATAGTCCTCCCAGTTCGGGGTACGGAAAATCACGCGCAGTTGCCCCTTGCCGTCCAGGATCTGCTCGCTGCTCAGTTTCCGCTTTCCCACGGCCCGCAGCAGGCGATGAAGCTGGTCGATGGCAAGGGTCGCCGTGGTGGGATCGTTGATCGCCTTCGACAATGCCTTGAGCGCAATATCGAGCAGGATCCGGAATGCAAACAGGGGATCCTGCTCCAGCGTGCGTTCCGGTCCAACCGCGACGGCGCCCTGCAGCTTGGTCTCGTCAAACGGGCCGTTGCCATACAGGCGATAAAGCGGTTCATCCGTCGCAATGAAATCCCCCACCCGGGGGACAAACTCCACGATGCAGGCTGACCGTTGCGCTTCGGCTATCAGGTCATCCGTATTTACCGCCAGAACCGTGGCCGACCGGCCCTGATGGTGGAGGATACGGCTGGGCTGCCCAAGTTGTGGCTCCCCTTCTGAATTCAACGCCTGGGGCGTGTCCTGAAATGGGTAAACGTCCTTGATCACATCGAGCCCCGTTTCGGCGATCTTGGCCACGATCCTGCCCGGACGCAGCAATCTGGCCGCATAGTCGATGAAGAACAGGAAAGCCGCCAGACTGGCCAGGCCCAGAGCGCCTGTAATGAAAGTGACCAACTGGTGAACAGTGGTCTCTGTTCGCATGAGTGTGTGATGGGCGAATAAAGCTGTAACGACGAATAGGCCGACGGTGTATCGGACGGTGTTGTCGCGTAGCAGCGTGGTGGCGATGACCCGTGGCGTCATCTGACCGCTGGCGACCTGGATCGCGACGAGCAGCGAACCGAATGTGAACACAAGGAACGACACCGTCAGCGAGATGACGTTCTGGGTTAGGGTTTGTGCCCCCGCTACGCTCAAATCAAGGAAGCGCCAACCCAGCCAGTTGTCGAGGCGGAGTGCCATACGCTCGAGAAACATGACAAGCGGGATCGCGACCAGCGGAATGATCCAGAGTGCGGATTTCGAGTAGCTGACGAAGCTGTATAGCCGGTGCCAGTAGATTTTGCGCCATTCGTTGAGTTGATGGACGATACGCATCTTGACCTCTGTCAGCAGGTTGCCACGGGATGATTGCGCTGGTTGTACGTGGCGCTTGATGCGTACCACAGGTGCACGTTCACGCCATTTTCTCTTGCCGCCTATCCAGGCTTATCTTACAGCCACGTGTTGCGTTGCTCAGCTTGCGATGACGGCAGGTCATCGCCGGCGACTCGTTTCAGCGGAATGTCGGTTCAGCTACGTCCGTAGACAGGGGCGACAGTAGCGCGACAGGATCGTGCAAGACCCCGACGACAGGCCTGTCAGCCCGTTCCGACAGCCCCATGCGAGATCGCTCAGCCGGCGACCCCTTCTGCCTTGAGCCTGGCGCTGAAGAACTCCAGCGAGGTCCTGGTTTTTGCAGACTGGTCGGCACCGAGCACGATGCCGTGGCTGGCGAGGTAGGACTTGAAATCGGCGGCGACTTGAAAGGCTTCGTTCGGAAGAGACTTGGTGGAGACTTCCATGACGCGCGAACCATCGGGATAGAGCCACATTTCCAGAGTGATGGGGCGATCGAAGTCCTTCGCCTTCGGCTGGTGCCTGGCCTTGAGCAGGAAGGTGGGGCCCAGGATGACCAGTTTGTCCATCGTGATGCCCGCCGGCGCGTGCGCGTCATAGAAGGCGCGCTGTTCCTTGGAGAAGAGCTTGCGCAGAGGCATTGCGCCCGAGGTCACGTCGAGCACCTCCTGGCCGGTGCAAACGCCCTTGAATGAAGCCGAGCATACGTACCCGCCCGGCATCGCATCCACCTCGATCTTGAAGGCCGCCGAACGGCGAAGATCAGGGTCGATGGTGGACGGGTCCACAGGGCGCAGCTTGACGACCGTATCGGCGTCACCGCCCCGGATACGCCGGGCCCGCAGAACCACGCCGGCCCGGTTCAAGGCCAGGTCGGGCGTATCGAAGAAATATGCCTGCCGCGGCTGAGCCTCGACCGGGTCGAGACCGATGGCCTTGATCGTCGCGCGCTGGTCGCTGAGGGGAACCGACAGCTTCAGTTCAACGCTGGTCGCCCCTTTGATGAGCTTGAAGACTTCGATTATTTCCTCACTCGTAAAGGGTTTCGCCAGTGCGGGTTGTTTGGTCTTCGCCGCCTTCCGGGGCGTCAGTGTCTTCTTCGGGGCTGCCGCTGGCTTCGCTGTCTTCACGGGCTTTGCATTGGCCGCGGGTTTGGCGGTTTTTGTGACTGTTTTGGTAACCATGGTCTACATGTCTTTCTTTATAAAAAACGCAAAAAAACTTATCTGGTTCGGTGGGGCCTTCTTCACCAAGCGCAACATGCCCTTCAGTCTCCGAAACGCTCGGCCAGCACGCCGTGGCGCAGGCCCCGGTCGCTCACGGTGAAGCGCTGCTTGCCCAGCTTCTCCATCACCGTGTGGACGATGCACGCCCCGGCGAGGATGACTTCCGCCCGCTTCGGCTGGAGGCCGACGATGGCGCGGCGGGAATCGGCATCCCGCGACCGGTAGAGATCGATCTGGCGATCGATCTCGGAACGGTCGAGGACACTGCCCTGAACGACCTCGGGGTCATAGGAGGCGAGGTGGTGCATGACGGCGGTGATATTGGTCACCGCGCCGCCCATCGCGACCAGCGCGTCGGGTACCGGGCGCCCGTCGATGCGCGAGAGGTCGGCCGAAATCGCCGCCATGGCCTCGCGCAGCACCTCGGGCGAAACGGCGTGGTCGAGCCCGAAACGCTCGGTGTAGCGTACGGCACCGACGTCGACGCTGAAGCGTTCGTCCACGACGGCGTCGTGCCCGAAGGTGAACTGGGAACTGCCGCCGCCGGTGTCGAAGACGACGAGCGAACCCTGGTTCAATCCGAGACCAGCCTTGGCGGCCACGTAGGCCAGCCGGCTCTCCTCTTCGCCCGAGATCACCTCGATGCGAACGCCGGTGCGAGCCTGGATTGCTTCCACGACTTCGTTGCCGTTCTTGGCGATCCGCAGGCCTGCCGTGCCTACCGCGGCGATCGCCCGCACGCCGTGCCGCTTGGCCTCGTCGACCATGTCCGCAATCGCCGCGGCGGCTCGCTCC
>JBGSTQ010000134.1:0-3520 GCA_041736375.1 Thiobacillaceae bacterium | reverse complement strand
CACCACCCAGATGTCGCCCAGCACCTCGAACAGCATGCGCGCCGAGCGGCCGGTCCGGCGTTCGGCGCGCAGCGTGTTGAGCACGTCCCACGCCGGCTCGCCGAGCAGGCGAATAACGATCTCGCGGTCGGAAAACGAGGTGTAGTTGTAGGGAATTTCCCGGAGGCGGGCGGTCATGGCGGATGGCGCTGCAAAAAGCCTATTTTACGGGATATGCCCCTGCTTCGGGCACGCGGGATTGCCCCCGCGGTGCTCCAAAACCTTACTGGTACATTGGTTTTAGCGTCTTCAGATTCCCGCCGCGGCGGTCGTTACACGTCGAGGGGCGGAACGTTTGCCACATGAGGTTTTTCGGGAGATCGACTTGCAGTGTGGACTGGGCACCAAGCTTATCGGCTATGTCATGGCGGGCGTGTTGATTACGTCTGCTGCCATCGGCGTGGTGCGGGTCCAGAACGAGCGAGGCCCCCTCAACGCACTGATCGACAAGGCCGGCCAGAGCGTGGCCAATGCCACCGCGTCCGGCGCGGCTTCCCTGGTCGCCGGGTTTGACTACGGCAATCTCGAGATTCTCGCCGCGAATGTCTCGCGGCAGGCCAATGTGATCCGCGTCGTCATCCGCAACCAGGGCGGGCGCGCAATGACCGAGGCCGTGGCGGAGAAGGCCGGGGCCTACAAGCGCTTCGAGTCCCCGGTGGTGTTCGAAGGCCGGACCATCGGCGGCGTGACCGTGGATATCTCCGCGTCTGCCCAGGAAAAAGCCCTCAACGCGCTCTATTGGCGCGTATTTGTCGAGCAGCTCATTTTCGGCGCGATTCTCGGCCTGATCGTCTACCTGTTCACCGCCAGCGGCATTGTCTCGCCGATCCGCAAGCTGACCACGGCCATGGAGGAAGCGGTGGAGAAGGGCGATTCCTATATCGCCCGCGATCTCGAAGTCAGGAGCGGCGACGAGATCGGGCGCCTGGTGTCGGTGTTCAACACGCTTAACAAGTCGCTCGCCAGCTATCACGACAAGCTGCAGAACAGGATCGACCTGGCCAACCAGGAACTCAGGCAGCGAAACATCGAACTGGGGGCGCGCACCCGCGAGCTCGAGCATGCGCTGGAAATGCTCAGCACCATGGCGACGACGGACTGGCTGACCGAATTGCCCAACCGCCGCAAGTTCGACGAGATCATGTCGCGCATGTTCCATCAGTCCGAGCGCTTCGGCGAGGAGGTCACCCTGGTACTTTTCGACATCGACCACTTCAAGCTGATCAACGACGCGCATGGCCACGGTGCCGGGGACCAGGTGCTGCGCGGGATCGGCACCCTGCTGCAGAAAAGCGCGCGCAAGTCCGACATGCCGGCGCGTCTTGGCGGCGACGAATTCGGCATCATCCTGTATCACACCGATGCCGTGGAGGCGGAACGCTTCGTCAGGAATTTCGTGGTTGGCGTCAGGGAGCACGAATTCAGTTACGAAGGCATCCGGCTCAATGTCAGCCTGAGTATCGGCATCGCCCAGTACAGCCGCGCCATGGGCACCCCGCAGGCGCTCTATTATGCCGCCGACAAGGCGCTTTACCTGGCGAAGAACCGCGGACGCGACTGCCATCAGGTCTATTCGGAGTCCGCCGAGTGCGTGCTGCAAGGGGTGTCATGAATCGCAGACAGGTCTTCGCCACGCTGGCCGCACTTTCCTCGGGGCTGTTCGTTCCCGCCGCCCGGTCGGCAAACGCCAGGCCGCCGCGCTCCGACGACGTCACCATGGGGGCGGTGGCGATGGACATTCCCGTCGAGATGATCCGGCGGATGAGCGCGCTGACCAATTATCTGGCGCTCAGCACCGATCTCAACGTGCGTTTCCGGCCGTCGCCCAATCTGGGTTCGGCAATCGAGGATCTGGGTCGCGGCCAGACGCAGATCGCCTACCTGACGCCGGTCGCGTATATCGAGGCGCGGAAGAAATACGGCGTGATTCCGCTGGTGGCGCCTACGACCAACGGCCACCCGCATTTTTCTCTGGTGATCGTTGTCAGGGCCGGTTCCGGCATCACTACGCCTGCTGGGCTGAAGGGCAAGCGCTTTGCCTTTGGCGACGAAAAGGCCCTGCTGCAGCGGGCGGCGGTCGAGTCGCTGGGGCTGAAATCCAGCGACTTTTCGGCCTCGGCCTACCTCAAGCACTACGACAATATTGCCAAGGCGGTGCTGGCTGGCGACTTCGACGGCGGCATCCTCAAGGATTCCATCGCCAGCCAGTTCGCCAGCAGGGGGATCGAGGTGATCGCCAGCACCGCGCCGCTGCCGTCCTATGTCTTTGCCGCCCACCCCGCCATGCCGGCGACGGTTCGTACCACGCTGCGCGATGCGTTGCTGGCGCTGAAGAAAACCGCACCCGACAAGGCGATCACGCTCGAGGCCTTCGATACTGCCTACGACGGCTTCGTCGTGGTCGACGACAAGGATTACGATTCGGTGCGCAAGCTGATCCAGCCTTTCCAGAAACAGGCGGGCTGAATTGCCCATGGGGCGCAAGCCGGGTGCCCTACCACCGGGCATGAAATCCATCTATCGTTAGCGAAAACAGCGCGGCTGCCGGCGGCATATTTGCGCTTCGCGCGCCCGAACCGCAACAGCAAATGGAAAATGGCGCATGGGAATGAATCTGGCCGTCCGTTACGAGAATACCGTGCTGGTAGTGCTGACCCTGCTGGCGCTGGTGGCGTCGGGGGTGCATCCTTTCGACCGCCCGACCTGGTTCCTCGAAACCGCGCCGGTGATGCTCGGCTTGCCGTTATTGATGGCGACCCACCGCCGTTTTCCGCTGACGCCGCTGGTTTACCGGCTGCTGTTCATCCATGGCCTGATCCTGATGCTGGGGGGCGCGTACACCTATTCCCGGGTGCCGCTGGGTTTCTGGGTGCAGGACGCATTCGATCTGGCGCGCAACCACTACGACCGGCTGGGACACCTGGCGCAGGGATTCATCCCGGCCATGCTCACCCGCGAAATACTTGTCCGCGCAACCCCCTTGCGGTCCGGTGGCTGGCTGTTCTTTCTGACGACCTGCGTGGTACTGGCATTCAGTGCCAGTTACGAATTCATCGAATGGTGGACCGCCCTGGTGATGGGCGGGGAGGCCGATGCCTTCCTCGCCACCCAGGGCGACGTGTGGGATACGCAGTGGGACATGTTCCTGGCTCTGCTGGGCGCGCTGGCTGCGCAATCCCTGTTGTCGCGCCAGCACGACCGCCAACTGGCCAGGCTGGCTAGCGGATCAGCCGCTTGACGAGCATAACGACGCCCAGCACCAGCGCACCGGCCAGCATGCCGGCCAGGCCATCCATCAGCAATGGGGTGATTGCCCCCAGCATGCCGCCGATACCGGGCAAGGCCGCCGCGAACCCGGCGACCGCCTCGACCGCATGGTGGGCGGCGGGCAGGCCGTGAACGAGGATGCTGCCGCCGACCAGGAACATGGCGGCGGTGCCGAGCACCGTCAGGGTTTTCATCAGCCACGGCGCGGCGGCGA
>JBGSTQ010000116.1:0-2400 GCA_041736375.1 Thiobacillaceae bacterium | reverse complement strand
CTGGACTTCGGCATCGAACTTCCGCGGCTCCGACAAGCGTGGCGGCGCCAACGGCGCGCGCATCCGTCTCGCGCCGCAGAAAGACTGGGAAGCCAACCAGCCGACGCAACTGGCCAAGGTGCTGGGCACGCTCGAAGCCATCCAGAAAGCGTTCAACGCGAGCGGCAAGAAGGTCTCGATGGCCGACCTGATCGTGCTGGCCGGCTGCGCCGGGGTCGAACAGGCTGCGAAGAATGCGGGCCACGCCGTGACGGTACCGTTCACGCCGGGCCGCATGGATGCCTCGCAGGAACAGACCGACGTGGAATCCTTCGCCGTGCTCGAACCAATCGCCGACGGCTTCCGCAACTACCAGAAGGGCAAGTACGCCGTCTCGGCCGAGGAACTGCTGCTCGACAAGGCACAGTTGCTGAAGCTCACCGCGCCCGAGATGACAGTGCTGGTGGGCGGCATGCGCGCGCTGAACGCCAATTTCGGTCAGTCGCAGCAGGGTGTCTTCACCCGGCGACCGGGCGCGCTGACCAACGACTTCTTCGTCAACCTGCTCGACATGGGCACGGTGTGGAAGCCGGTGTCGAAGGATGAAGACGTGTTCGAAGGGACCGATCGCAAGACCGGCGAAAAGAAGTGGACCGGCACCCGCGTCGATCTGATCTTCGGTTCGAATTCCCAGCTGCGGGCCCTGGCTGAAGAATATGGATGTTCGGATGCGCAGGAGAAGTTCGTCCGCGACTTCGTTGCGGTTTGGAACAAGGTGATGAACCTCGATCGCTTTGATCTCGGCTGATGCTGCAAACCATGGCCGCCGACTGGCTGATCGTCCTCGAGGATTTGATCGGCAAGGCTGCGTAAGCAGTGCGCCCTTGTCAACTGCTAATCGCGGCGAGCACCCTGAAGGGCATAAAGGCGCCGCTCCCACAAGACCATTGGGTTCTTTTATTTAGGGCTTGAGCACATGAAAGCAATATTGATCAATCCAGAAATCCGCGCCATCGAGACCGTTGACATCGAAGGCCGCGACGACATCGCAAGGCTGGTCGGCTACGACACCCTCGAGTCCGACGCGATCGGCACGGCGGGCGACCGCCTGTTTTTCGACGAGGAGTGCTTCCTGCGCGGCACGACCGGGCGCTTCCAGATCGACACCATCATTCCCGTATCTGGCAAGGGCGTGATCGTCGGAACGGCCGAGAATGGCAGCACGCTGCGCGATGTAGCGACGGGCATCGATGAGCTGCGCAGCCGCATCAAATATCTTTGAACCTCAGGTAGGCGAAACCATGATCGAAAGCTGGCAAAACCACATGCTCGCTGCGCTGGCCATGCTCGGCGCCGGCCTCGAGGGCATGGGCCTGGAGATGGAATGATGCGGCCCGCCGCATTTACGTGTTGAACGATCACAGCGATCGGATCCGGCAGGCGCGCACCGTGCATCTTGCGGAGCTGGATGCGGTCATTGCACCATGACCTGGCAGCAGCAGCTGACCTACGGCGGCAGCGGCTATTTTCCGCAGCGCCTGGTGCGGCGTTACATCGAAGCGGGACAATTATGGCGCGTGCCCGACAGCCCGCAGTTCAAACTGCCGGCGTGGATGGTATTTCCACGCGACAGCGACAGCGCAACGCTGAAACACGCGCTCGACGGGCTGCGCGAATTGGCGCGGGCGGAACAGGAGAGCAATACCTAGATTGGGGGCAAGGGCACAAACCGGCCAAAACCCGCCCCTCAGAATATTCTTCGATAGCGGCCATTCGTTTGCATACTCATTCGGGAGCGGTCGTTGACCTGCAGGTACGGTCTTCTCAGAATTAGCTGGTGCGAGCCGCATCGGCCGGTGCCTCGCCGACAAGATCATCCCAATAAGGGATGGGGCCAAACCGCTGCAGCAGGTGCTCGATGAATATTCTGGTCTTCTTTGGCATCAGGCGCCGGCTTGGGTAAACCGCATTGATGGGATAGGCGGGCGGTATATAAGTGGGCAGCAGCCGGACCAGCCCGCCATCGCGCAGATCCTTCCATACATCCCACAGCGGGCGCAGCGCCAGCCCGAGATCGGCATAGATCGCCACGCGAAGGGCATCGCAATTGTTGGTATCGAGGTTGCCGCTGACCTTGATGTTCACCTCCTCTCCACTCGGGCCCGTGAAGCTCCAATGGTCGGTGCCGGCAAACAGCAGGGCATTGTGTCCGGCCAGCTCCTGCGGAGTGCGCGGTGCGCCGTATCGGGCCAGATAGGATGGTGTGGCGACGACCACCCTGCGATCCAGGCCGATCGACTTGGCGACCAGGCTCGAATCCTTCAACTCACCGATGCGTACCGCCAGGTCGTAACCTTGGTCGATGATGTCCACCAGACTGTCGGAGAGGTGCAGGGTGAGCTTGATTGCCGGATAGCGCGT
>JBGSTQ010000112.1:0-4393 GCA_041736375.1 Thiobacillaceae bacterium | reverse complement strand
CTGCCGCTGCTCGGTGCCGTATCGCGGGTGGTAACGGACGAAACCCGCCGCCGTACCCGCAAGGGCCGGCTGGCCTATCTGGCCACCCTGGGCAGCCTGATTGCCGCCTATGGCGCGATGTTGGTCCTGCAGATGGTCGTTTCCCGCGCAGGCTAGGAGAGACAATGAGCATTATCGAAAAAGCAGCAGGAAAGATCGGCGCCGGTGCACCCGCGCCCCAGGCCCCCCCACATCCGGTCGACAACTCGTTCCCGCGCGGCGACAGCCTGATCGAGGAGGCGCTCAACAAGCAGCGCAGTTCGTCCCATGCCGATCCGTTCGTGGCGACGCCGATCGAACCCATTTTCAGCGCACCCGATGCCCCGGCGATGGAGGGCGGCAGCCGGGTGCAGTCGATCAACCTGGCGCGTCTGCACCGCATGGGGGTGGTGGCGCCCGACGCCGAGAAAAGCCAGATCGCCGAGGAATTCCGCATCATCAAGCGTCCGCTCATCGCCAATGCTTTCGGCCAGGGCACCGCGCGGGTCAAGAACGGCAACATGATCATGGTGACCAGCTCGCTGCCGGGCGAAGGCAAGAGCTTCTGCGCCATCAACCTGGCGATTTCGATGGCGATGGAAATGGATCGCACCGTGCTGCTGATCGACGCCGACGTCGCCAAGCCTCGCGTACCCGAGTACCTCGGCATCCATGCCGACAAGGGCCTGCTCGACGTGCTGCAGGACAAGGATCTCAAGCTGTCCGACGTGCTGATCAAGACCGACATCGCCAAGCTGACCATCCTGCCGGCCGGCCGCACCTACAAGCGCGCCACCGAACTGCTGGCCAGCGAAGCGATGAACCGCCTGGTCGAGGATATCGGCAACCGCTATCCCGACCGTATAATCCTGTTCGATTCCCCGCCGCTGCTGGCGACCAGCGAAGCCAGCGTGCTGGCCACCCACATGGGCCAGATCGTCATGGTGGTGGAAGCCGAACGGACTTCGCAGGAAGCCGTGCGCGAAGCCCTCAGCCACATCCAGTCGTGCGAGGTGGTGGGCATGCTGCTCAACAAGACGACGCCGACCCCGGGTGCGGACTACTACTATGGCTACTATGGCAGTTATGGACGATAGATCACGGCCCACCCGTACCCGGCGGGTGCCCTTCGTGCAAGCGCCACTGGCTGGCGCTTTTTCCGTTCTGGCGGTCCTGGCATTCGCCCCACCGGCGCAGGCGGTGGATTGGCTGTTCGATGCCAGCGTTGGCGCCTCCGCGACCTACACCGACAACGTCAACCAGAGCCCCTCCGACGAGGAAGACTCCCTCGTCCTGCAAGTCAGCCCGGGGTTCACCCTGCGCACCGAAGGCTCGCGCCGGATGCGAGCCACCATCGCGTACAGCCTGACTGGCGTGGCGCGATTCGGCGGCGGCGACGACACCGACCTCAATCACAACCTGAATGCCGCCGGCTCGGCCGAGCTGGTCGAGGATTTCTTCTTCATCGATGCCAGCGCCCGGGTTTCGCAGGAGCTCATCTCGCTGCTGGGCTCGCCGGCCGATGCCGCGATCAACGACAGCAACCGCGCGACGACCGGCAGTTGGGACATCAGTCCCTACATCAAGCACCGCTTCGGAAGCTATGCCGATTTCCAGGCGCGCTATTCCACGGGAGGGACTCTGTTTGAAGATGATGTGCTATCCGACCTGTATTCGGATACGTTCAGCGCCTCGCTTACCAGCGGCACCCGTTTCAAAGACCTGAGCTGGGGGCTGGACTACTCCTACCGCGATGTCTCGGAGCAGGACTCCAACGGCATCGACGGAAGCCACACCTACGAGGTGGCCAATCTGTCGCTGGGTTATGCGTTGACGCGGAAATTCCGCCTGATCGGCAGCGTCGGGCATGAGTGGATAGACTATGAGGAGGCTAGCGCAGAAGATCTCGACCACTCGATGTGGGACGCGGGCTTCGCCTGGACACCTTCGCGCCGCACCAGCCTCCAGGCTACGGCCGGCGAACGCTTCTTCGGCAATACCTACGACGTCTCGGCGAGCTACCGCGCCCGCACCTCGTCGTGGACGGTGGGCTACACCGAGGACGTCAACGATATTTCGCAGACGACGCTGACCGAGGGCACGGTCTATCTCTATCTCTGCCCGGGCCCCAATCCTGGGGACCCGCCGGTATTCGTCGAATCACCCTTCCTCGTCTCGCCGGCGCCCGGCTGCATCCTGCTGGGCAGCCAGGCCGCTCTGATTCCCAGCCTCGCCGAGGGGCTTTACGTGTCCAAGACTTTCCGGGCAGGGGTGAACTGGGGGGTGCGGAAGGTCTCCTATTCGATCAACGCCTTCGATATCCGCCGTGTCTATCTGCTGGAAAACGATGCCGAGGACCGCAGCCAGGGCGTCAACCTCGGGGTGAACTACCGTCTTGACCCGCTCACCAGCATGTTCGGCAATCTGGCGATGGAGTGGACCGAGGATCCGGCGACGCTTTCCGGCCTGGCATTCGACCGCGAGGATGAACTCCTGACCTTCACCCTGGGGGTCACCCGCCAGTTCGGCCGCGACCTGACAGGGGCGTTGACCTTCCGCCACTACCAGCGGAATTCGAACGACCCGACCGCCGAATACACGGAGAACAACATCACCGCCTCGGCCAACATGAGCTTCTGACCAATCCGGCCCCATGGCATGGCCGTTGCTAGTCAATGATCAGACAGGCAGGCCAGGCTACCTACAGACTACGGACCGTTCATGTACGAAGACTATTACCGCTTAAGCGCCAAACCGTTTCAGCTCAACCCGGACCCGCGTTTCTTCTTCGGCTCCAAGGGGCACAAGCGGGCGATGGCCTATCTCGATTACGGCCTGTCGCTGGGCGAGGGCTTCATCGTCATCACCGGCGAGGTCGGCGCCGGCAAGACCACCCTGGTACGCAATCTGTTCCGCCAGCTCGACTCGCAGAACCTGGTCGCGGCGCAGCTGGTGTCGACCCAGCTGGATGCCGAGGACACCCTGCGCAGCGTCGCTGCCTCGTTCGGCCTGCAGC
Source organism: Thiobacillaceae bacterium (assembly GCA_041736375.1). Lineage (GTDB taxonomy): Bacteria > Pseudomonadota > Gammaproteobacteria > Burkholderiales > Thiobacillaceae > Thiobacillus. The sequence continues at coordinate 1,359 of JBGSTQ010000112.1, read as the reverse complement.
ATGAAGGCTTGACCAAATCCGCGCTGCTGAAAAACCTCGAAGACTTCCTTGGTGCCGCCACCCGGCAGGGCAAGCGCGCCCTGCTGGTGGTCGACGAGGCGCAGAACCTGACCGCGCGTGCGGTCGAGGAACTGCGCATGCTGTCCAATTTCCAGAACAACGAGCGTTCGCTGATCCAGACCTTCCTGCTGGGCCAACCGGAGTTTCGCGGCATCCTGCAAAGTCCCGACATGCAGCAGCTGCGGCAGCGCGTCGTCGCCTCCTATCACCTCGGCCCGCTCGACAGCGACGAGACCCGCGGCTACATCGAGCATCGTCTGCGTACCGTCGGCTGGCAGGGCAACCCCAGCTTCGATGCAGAAGCCTTTGCCGCGACGCATCGCTTTACCGGCGGCATCCCGCGCCGCATCAATACCTTCTGCGACCGCCTGTTGCTGTTCGGCTTTCTCGAGGAGAAAAGCCATTTCAGCGAGGACGAGGTCAACGAGGTCATCGCCGATCTGAGAAACGAAGTCGCCCACCAGGATTTTCACGGATCCACCGGCATCAACCACGGCGGCCACAATGGCAGTTCGAACAACGGCGGCGTGCTGCACAGCGAGGACCATCAGCGCCTGGTGCAGCGGGTCGAGCAGATGGAACGTTCGGTCAGCCGCATCCTGCCCATCGTGCGCAAGATTCTGTATACCGTGAGCGAGCGCAACGCCGTGGCCGATGAGTCCGCGCCGCAGAACGACAGCGCCAATCCGCCATCCTGAAAGCAGTCCCATGACCCAGGTTCTGTGCGTCGCGGGTGCCCGCCCCAACTTCATGAAAATCGCGCCGGTGATGGCGGCGCTGAGCGAGGCCGGCATCGCCGCCCAGTTGCTGCATACCGGCCAGCATTACGACGCGGCGATGAGCGACAGCTTCTTCGCCGACCTTGGCATCCCGAAGCCCGACCATCACCTCGAAGTCGGCTCCGGCAGCCACGCGGTGCAGACCGCCGAGGTGATGAGGCGCTTCGAGCCGGTGCTCGAAAGCGTGCAGCCGCAGGCCGTGCTGGTGGTCGGCGACGTCAACTCGACCATCGCCTGCGCGCTGGTGGCGGCCAAGCGCGGCGTGCGTGTGATCCACGTCGAGGCCGGCCTCAGGAGCTATGACCGCGGCATGCCGGAAGAAATCAACCGCGTGCTGACCGACCAGATTTCCGATCTCTTGTTCATCACAGAAAAGAGCGCGCTGGCCAACCTCGTGCGCGAAGGTATCGACCCCGTGCGCGTCGAATTCGTCGGCAACGTGATGATCGATACCCTTTACCGCAACCTCGAGCGCGCCGTGCCGGCAAGCCGCACCCTCGGCGTCGCGCTGCCGCAGTAC
>JBGSTQ010000085.1:0-7319 GCA_041736375.1 Thiobacillaceae bacterium | reverse complement strand
TGGCTGCATCACGGCTTGTGCCTGCGGCCTGCCCGGCGCGAATGAACGCGACCTTGGCCCGCACCAGCGCCCGATACACCGCGTAATAACGCAATAGCGCCAGCCCGCCATGGTCGCCGGTTTTTTCCAGCCAGCGGTTGAGGAGCAGCCAGGCCCAGTCGCGGTGCTGACGATGGACCAGATCCATGAAGCAGAAGGCGATCTCGGAGACGATGTCGATCCAGCGCAGCTCGGGATTGAATTCGATGCAGTCGAACACCAGCAGCTGATCGTCCACCCAGGCCAGGTTGCCGAGATGCAGGTCGCCGTGGCATTCGCGGATGAAGCCGTCATGCTTGCGCTCGACCATGCGCGGGGCCAGCCGGGCATGCTCGGTTTCGCTCCAGCGCCGCAATGCCTCGAGGCATGCCTTGTCGGCGGGTTCGTCGAGGCACGGCGCGATCTGCAGGAAGTTCTGCTCCACCGGACGCCAGACCGCGTCCGGGCCGCCCCAGGGGCTGTCCGGTGCAGCCCGTTCGCAGACCTCGAGATGAAACCGGCCGAGCGTTGCCGCGATGGCCTCGACGTGGCGCGGGCTCAGCGTGCCCTGCGCATCCAGTTGGTCCAGGGTGGCGTCCGGCGGGAACTGACGCATCCGGACGGCGAATTCGATCGCCTCGCCTGCGCCGTCGACGCGCGGCGACGCGGACGAGCCGGTGATCGCCACGACACCAAGATAGGTCTCCGGCGCCAATCGCCGGTTCAGCCGGACCTCATCGACGCAGGCCTGGCGCCGCTTGTCCAGGGTGCTGAAGTCGAGAAAGCCGAGGTTCAGCGGCTTCTTGATCTTGTAGGCAAAGGAACCGGTAACAAGGACATGCGAGATGTGCGTTTCGATCACGCGCACACCCTCGACCGGATGACCGTAGCAGGAGGGATCGGTCAGTGCCTGAATCAGCGGTGGCAGACCGTCCTGCATGGATTCGCTTACGCCTGCTTGTGGTCTTCCAGCTGCCTTTTGGCGGCATCGAAGGCGTCACGCAGGGCGACGTAGACATCCACGTTTTCCTGGCGATCGACCACGATCTCGGAGCGCGGCACGGTCAGGTCAATGCGGATATTGAAGGGATTGCCCTGATGCTGGTGTTTGCCGGATTGTTCGACCACGACCCTGCAGCCGATCAGGGCGGGATAAAACTGCTCCAGCTTCTGTGCCCTTTCACGGATGTGGGTCTCCAGCGCGTCGGAATGGGGCATGTCACGGAAGGTGATTTGAAGAGGTGTTTGCATAAGTCAGAACTCTTAATTACAAGAACAACGGGATGGAAAAAATCTTTCTTTGAACATTAAAATCCTGCGCCGGTGATTGCGCTGGACTGCCAGCCTACAGCTTGGGCTGGCCGCCGTGCGCGTAGGTTTTTTCGCGCTTTTCCTGACACTGGATGCAGCGCTTGGCGGTAGGGTAGGCCTGCAACCGGGGGAAACTTATTTCCTGGGCACAGTCGATGCAGATACCGTATTCGCCGTCCTTCAGCCGCTGGAACGCGGATTCGATATCGCGCAGTTCCGTGATCTGGCGATCCACCATCGTCAAATTGAAATCGGCCAAGGTCGTGGCGAGCGACTCGTCACCGCTGTCTCCAGGCTCACGATTGAGCAATTCGATACGTTGCTGGTCACCCGAATTTTCAAGCTCGGCACGCACTTCCTTCAATACCACCTCGCGCTCCGCATGCAACTTTTTAAGCAATTGATCGAGCTCGGCTTGACTTAAATTGGCCATGATGAATCCGTTTGAACGTTGGACAGACATACTCGCTTCAATATTAGGATACTAAGCTCCGCTTACAATGCCCTGCCAGTACGCGCAGGGCAGCCTGGGTGCGGACCGGGAACAGCAGGGTATCGAAGTTGAAGACGAATCGGAAAACCTGGCGCGCCCGGCGCGATTCGAACGCACGACCCCTGCCTTCGGAGGGCAGTACTCTATCCAGCTGAGCTACGGGCGCAAGGAGGCCGAAGCATAGCCGGTTTGCCTGATTTCGTCTATCGACCGGGGCTTGCCGCCCTTTCCTGCGGGGGCGGCTGGCCCTATAATCCGTGGTTTTGAACGCAACCTTCAGGGAAACACCATGGCCGATCCGCACGCCAAAGTGACACAATCCACACCACAGGAAGTCATCATTTCGCTGGTCGCCGGTTTGCTGGCGCCGCTGCTGGCCATCTTCCTCATCATTCAGCTCATACTCGGCATCCAGGGCAGCCACATCGAGGACGCCTCCAGCGAAGCCGCACAGAAGGCGACAGCCGAACGCATCAAGCCCTTTGCCCAGTTGGTTGCGCTCGACGCCAATGCCCCCAGGGTCGAAAGGCAGGGGCAAGAGGTCTACACGGCCGTCTGCTCATCGTGCCACGATGCGGGCGCGCTGGGCGCACCCAAGTTCAACAATAAGGGCGACTGGGCGGGCCGCCTCGGCAAGGGCTACGATACGCTGGTATCCCATGCCATCAACGGCTTCAACCAGATGCCCGCGCGCGGTGGCGACGGCGATCTGTCGGATGTCGAAGTGGCGCGTGCGGTTGCTCACCTGGCCAATTCGGCGGGCGGCAACTTCAAGGCGCCCGAGGCGGCCGCCCCTGCACCTGTTGCAGGAGCCGAAGCTGCAGCGGGTGCAGCCAAACCTGATCCTGCCAAGGGCACAGCCATCTATGAAGCCAACTGCGTGGCCTGCCATGGTGCAGGCGTGGCAGGCGCGCCCAAACTAGGCGACAAAGCGGCGTGGTCGGCACGTCTGGGCAAAGGCTATGACAAGCTCTATGCGTCCGCCCTCAACGGGATCGGGGCCATGCCTGCCAAAGGCGGCAACGCCGGCCTTTCCGAGGCCGATCTTGCCAATGCGGTCGCCCACATGATCAAGGAATCCGGCGGCAAGCTCTGACCTGTGTATTCTTTGGGGTGGCGTCGACCGGGGAGGCCCATATGAAGTCAGCAGGACTGCTGTTCGCATTAACGATCGCCATCCTCGCCGGCTGCGGTCAGCAAGACGAACCCCCGCCCGTTGCCCCGACGGAAGCGATGGCACCCGCCGCGGAAGTGCCCGTCGTTGCCGAGGCAACAACGGCAGAAGCCCCTCCCGCCGCCCCCGGACCTGACGCGGCCACTTCTCCGTCCACGATGCCGGACGTTACAACATCGCCTCCCGCCGCCGCGCTGGCCAAGCCGGCCGCCCCCGTCCATGCCGAAGCTCCAGCCGCATCTGATCCGGCCGTGGGCCAGCGGGTCTATCGTGAGGCCTGCGCCTTCTGCCACGACAAGGGCATCGCGGGCGCCCCCAGGATTGGCGATTCCGTGGCATGGGGTGCGCGCACGGTGCAGGGCATTGACGCACTCTACGCGACGGCGATCCGGGGCAAAGGCGCCATGCCCGCAAAGGGCGGCAATCCTTCCCTGGCCGACAGCGATGTCAGGGCGGCTGTCGACTACATGCTGGCCCAGGCCCGCTAGGAAGACTGCCATGCGCCCCTGTCCCCATTGCGGAAGTGACCAGACACGCATCGCCCGTTTTAAGAGCGGTGACGGGCTGAGGCAACGGCTGCTGTTTACTCCGCATCGCTGCCAGGCATGCCGGCATCGTTTCTGGGTGTTCAATCCGCTCAAGCCCATGCTGCTGGCAGGCGTGGCGGTTCTGCTGTCCGGCGTCACCGCCTGGGTTGTCCACGAGCAACCCCTCGGTTTTCAGACCGCCGATTCCTCCCATACCCTGATCAGCAAGCGTGCCGCCCAGGGAGACGCCGAGGCCGAACTGGCGATGGGCCAGCGCTATGCCCAGGGCGATGGCGTCGTCAAGAACGACAAGGAAGCGGCGAAGTGGTTTGAGAGCGCAGCCAAAAAAGGCCTGTCCGAGGGTCAGTACCAGTATGGGCTGGCGCTGCTGGAAGGGCGGGGCGTGGTACAGGATTACCAGGCGGCCTTCCGCCTGATCGAAAAGCCCGCCCTGAAAGGTCACGCCAACGCCCAGTACAGCCTCGGCGAGCTTTATCGCTATGGCACCGGTACGGCGGTCGACAAGGCACGCGCCTACCTGTGGTTCAACCTCGCCGCCGCGCAGGGGATCGATGTGGCCGCCAAGGCGCGCGACAGCCTGGTCTGGCAGCTCAAACCCGAACAGGTGGCGGCGATGCAGGAAGAGGCGCGGCGCATGAGCCGCGGTGCGGTAACGCAGAAAGAACCGACCAACCTGGTCCAGGAAGCCCCGGTTCCCGCTCCCAACTGAGCGGCGCTAGCGCACCACCTCGATCGCCGTCACGGTGTAGGCGCCACCGATTTTCTCGGCGCTGAACCGCACCTTGTCACCGGCTTTGACTTCGCCGAGCAGCGCCGGCGTGCTGACCTGGAACACCATGGTCATCGGCGGCATGTCGAGGTTGACGATCGGTCCGTGACGCAGGGTGATCTTGCCGGCGGCAGGATCGACCTTGCGCACCACGGCTTCGCTCATCGATGTTGTGGCGGCTGCAGCAGGTGTCGAGGCGGGCTCGGCTTTCAGGGGACCGGCGAACAGGGCGGCGGCAAACAGCGGGATCAGCAGGTTTTTCATGGGCTTTCCTTTCGCTATCAACGACGGTTGACGGTGATCGTGCCGCGCATCCCGGCTTCGTAATGTCCGGGGATCAGGCAGGCGAATTCGAAGCTGCCGGGGCGGTTGAAGTTCCAGATGATTTCGCCGCCCTTGCCCGGATCGACATGCACCATGTAGGGCTCGTCGTGTTTCATGTCGGGGAACTTCGCCATCATGGCGGCGTGCTCGCGCAGTTCTTCTGGTGTACCGATGACCATCTCGTGCAGCATCCGTCCCTTGTTCCTGACGACGAAACGCACGGTGTCGCCTTCGTGCACCGTGATCCGGTCGGGGGTGAAGCGCATGTTGTCGGTCATGTCGAGGGTCACGGTGCGCTTGACCGCGCTGCGCTCACCCACGATGCCCCAGTCCTTCTGTTCGGCCTGATAGGTTGCGGCCGGTGCATGCTTGTCGCCGTGTGCGTGGACGGATGGGGTGCCCAGGGCAAGCAGCGCAGCGAAAAACAATTCGGTTCTCATGCCTACTCCTTCACGGTCAGTGGCCGGCGTGGCCATTGGGTTTGCGTACCTTGACCTCGAGGTCGCCGGATGCGCCCTGCGGCGCGGCAGCCTGTGGCGCGCGCACCGGTTCGGCCAACGCGCCGGAAACTTCGTGGGCAACCGTCCCGGCCGGATGCCTGAACCAGCCCGGGTCGCTGTAGTCGCCGGGTTTCTGTTCGCGCCTCACCTTCATCACGCTGAACATGCCGCCCATTTCGACCGGGCCAAACGGCCCTTGCCCGGTCATCATCGGCAGGGTGTTGTCGGGCAGCGGCATTTCCATCTCGGCCATGTCGGCCATGCCGCGCTCGCCCATCACCATGTAGTCGGGAATCAGCTTCGATATCTTTTTTGCCAGCCCCGTGTGATCGACCCCGATCAGGGTCGGCACGTCGTGGCCCATGGCATTCATGGTGTGGTGGCTCTTGTGGCAGTGGAACGCCCAGTCGCCTTCCTCGCTGGCGACAAACTCGACCTGGCGCATCTGCCCGACCGCGATGTCGGTGGTCACCTCCGGCCAGCGCGCGGCTTTCGGTACCGGTCCGCCGTCGGTGCCGGTGACCTCGAACTCCACCCCGTGCAGGTGGATCGGATGGTTGGTCATGGTGAGGTTGCCGATGCGGATGCGCACGCGGTCGCTGAGCCTGACGTTGAGGCTGTCAATGCCTGGAAACGCACGGCTGTTCCAGGTCCACAGGTTGAAGTCGAGCATGGTGTTGACCTGCGGCGTGGCGCTGCCGGGCTCGATGTCGTACGCGTTGAGGAGGAAGCAGAAGTCGCGGTCGACGGTCCGGATCAGGGGGTGCCCGCCCTTGGGATGGGTGACCCAGAACCCCATCATGCCCATCGCCATCTGCGTCATTTCGTCGGCGTGGGGGTGATACATGAAGGTGCCCGGGCGGCGCGCGACAAACTCGTAGACGAAGGTCTTGCCCGGCGCGATCTGCGGCTGGGTCAGCCCGCCGACACCGTCCATGCCGTTGTGCAGGCGCTGGCCGTGCCAGTGGACAGCGGTGTGTTCGGGCAGACGGTTGGTGACGTAAATGCGCACGCGGTCGCCTTCGACCACCTCGATGGTCGGTCCAGGCGACTGGCCGTTGTAGCCCCACAAATGCGCCTTCATGCCGGGCGCGATTTCGCGCACCACCGGCTCGGCGACGAGGTGAAATTCCTTCACCCCGTCCTTCATCCGCCACGGCAGCGTCCAGCCGTTCAAGGTCACCACCGGGTTGTAGGGACGTCCGTTCGGCGGAACGAGCGGCGGCTGGGTATCGGGTTTGTCCATGCTCACCAGTTCGGGCAGCGCGGCCATCGCCGCCGGACTGACCGAGGCCGCTGCGACCGCGCCAGTGAGCCTGAAAAATTCACGCCTTGAAGTCATGAGAAATCCCCTAAAAATATTGATCCACGAAGAGCACGAAGGCACACCAAGGAAAACCGAATTGCTTTTGCTTCGTGTTTCTTGGTGTCCTTCGTGGACAAATGATTTTGCTAGTGCCCGCCCCCGCTTTCAGCCGCGGCCGTCTTGGCAGAGGCGACCGACCGCATGTCCGGCTTGCCGATCAGCGCCATCTGCAGGTCGGCCTCGGCGAGCCAGAAATCGCGCTGTGATTCGATTGCGGCATTGACCGTGGCGAGCTGCGAACGCGCGTCGGCGAGCAGATCGAAGACGCCGATCAGCATGCCGTTGTAGCGCAACAGGGTCTCTTCCGAGATGCGCTTCTTCAGCGGCAGCACCTCGTCGCGCACATGCCTTGCCACGGCGTACTGGCTGTGCAGCAGCGCATGCGCTTCGCGCACTTGGGAACGGGCGTCGACCGCGGCTTCGCGTGCACGCTCGAGCGCCTGGCGGTAGCGCGACTCGGCCGCGACCACGCGGCTTTCCCCCCAGTCGAAGAGCGGCAGTTCGAAGCTGATCTCGTAGCCGCGCTGGGTCGGCTCCTCGTTCGAGGTGTTGTACTCGAAGCCGAGTTCCAGCACGTTGATCACGCGCGTGTTCCGGGTCAGTCCGAGGTTGTTCGCCAGCGCGTCGGTTTGCAGCCTGATCATCTGCAGATCCAGCCGCGACTCCATGGCCTGCTGTTCCACTGCCGACAACGGTGCAAGCGTCGCCGGCAGGTCAGGCAGGCGCGCGGGCAACTGAATCCTGGACGGATCGCTGACGCCGAGCAGGCGAACCAGCCGCTCCCGGGTCTGCACCCGCGCCTGCTCCGCTCGTGCC
>JBGSTQ010000057.1:0-33029 GCA_041736375.1 Thiobacillaceae bacterium | reverse complement strand
TGCGACAGCGCGTGCGGTGCCCAGCCCTGGCGCGCCGCGCTGCTTGCGCTGGAGACTGCTCTGCCTGGTTTTGCCGACGGCGGGACCGTGGCCACGGTGATCCTTTCCAATCACTTTATGCGTTACGCCCTGGTGCCCTGGAGCGCCGAACTGACCGATGCCGAAGAGCAACTTTCCTACACCCGTCACTGCTTCGCCAGGGTGTACGGAAAAGCCGCCCGGCAGTGGGAAGTGCGCCTGAGCCAGGAGGTGTCCGAATCGCCCCGGCTGGCGAGCGCGGTGGATGCGGAATTGCTCGATGGGCTGAGGGGCGTGTTTGACGGGGCAGGAATCCGGCTGCGATCCATTCAGCCCCATTTGATGGCAGCCTTCAATGCTTGCAGAAGCGGCCTGCCGCCGACCAGCGCATGGTTTGCGCTGCTGGAGCCTGGCAACCTGTGCCTCGGCCTGCTGGATCACGGGCACTGGCTGCAGATGCGCAGTTTACGGATCGGCAGGGCGTGGCACGAGGAACTGCAGCTGATACTCGAGCGGGAAGCGTATCTTGCCGATAACCCGCTGATGCCGCATGAGGTGTATGTGTTGGATGCGGGAGGAAGGGATGCGTCGTTGCCGGAAGCAGGCAACTGGAAATTTCATGCGCTCGACCATGGCCTCGCACCCACCGCCATGCTGCCGGCAGGATGATCGCGATGCATGTCCTGCGACTCGACTACCAGCGCAGCAATACACCCGTGCCGTGGCTGGGTTGGGGCCTTCTGCTTGCAGCCCTGGCCGTGATGGTCCTGATTGGGGATCGTTACCGTACGCTAAACCAACAGATCGACTACTGGGAAAGCAGGCTAGACCGCGCCGAGCGACCGTCCAGCCGCCTCGATCTGGTCTCGCGTCCCCTCACCGAACACGCAGCACGGGCGCAGATGCTGGAGGTTGCGCAGGCCAACCAGGTGGTGCGCCAGCTCAGCCAGCCCTGGAACACGCTGTTCATTGCGGTGGAAACATCCGGCGGGGAAAAGATCGCGCTGCTTTCGCTGGAGCCGGACCCGAATAAAGGGACCGTGATAATCGGCGGTGAAGCGAAAGACCTCGATGCCCTGCTCAAATATGTCAGGCAACTCACGGCACGTGAGGTGTTCGGTAACGTCTTTTTGCAGAACCACGAGATTCAGCAGGCGGACCCGGAAAAGCCGCTGCGCTTTTCCCTGCTTGCCGAATGGAAAGGAGTTTCGCCGTGAACCCCCGCCTGCGTCTGTTGATGCGAGGCTGGACCAGCCAACTGGGCTGGCCAGGAGCAGTTGGTGCGGGGATGCTGGCGCTGGGCATCGCGTTCTATTTCTCGGCCATGCAGCCGGCGCAACAGCAACTGGATACGGCGCGCCACAGCGCCAGCTCGCAGCACGAACGTATTGAGCGAGCGGGCCGGGCATTGAACGATGGTACGCGCCCACTGGGCGAACAACTCGCCGCCTTCTACCGGATTTTCCCCAATGAACGCAATGCGACCGAGTGGGTCGGCAAGATTGCCGCCATCGCCCAGCGCGACGGCCTGAGCCTGCAACAGGCGGACTACAAGGCGGAACGCGACAAAACTGGCAAATTGACGCGCTTCCAGATGAACCTGCCGCTCAAGGGGGAATATCAGAAAATACGCCGGTTCCTTTCCGACCTACGTGCCGAAATTCCGATCGTTTCGCTGGAGCAGGTGCAGTTCGAGCGCCAGAAAGTGGGCGATCCGCTGGTGGACGCCAAGATCAGGCTGGTCATTTTCCTGGGCAAGTCATCATGAGCGCGCGGACGTGGCGGCAACGCGTTCTGTTGGGTGCACTGGCCGTGACGATCGTCTTGTCGGCCGCCTCGGGCAAGGAGTGGCAGGGCGTGGACGAACCGGTCATGCCGGTGAAAAGACCGGATTCCGTTGCCCTGAGAAATCCGGCCCAGCCCCGGCCACAACTCGAGCTGGAACGGCTGAACCGGCAGGATGCTGCGGAGAAAGCCGAAATCGCGGCCAGCCATGCCTTCCAGGCCATGTCCTGGTATGTGCCCCCGCCGCCCCCACCGCCGCCGCCCCCACCCAAACCCTTGCCGCCGCCACCGCCGACGGCTCCGCCACTGCCGTTCAGCTTCCTGGGGCGCTATGAAGAGGGGGAGACGCGAATCATTCTGCTGGTCAGGGGCGAGCGGATTTACACCGTCACCGAGGGCGAGGTGATCGACAACACCTACCGGGTGGAGCGCCTTGCCGGCGGGCAACTGGAGTTGACCTATCTGCCGCTGAACATCAAACAAACGATCAGCACGGGGGGGACCTGACGATGGGCGCCGACATGTTCATGCACAGCGGAGGCGTTGTCGCACGATTCGCACTGCTGACGGCCTTGCTGACCGGGTGCGCTGGTTATCAGCTGCACAGCGATGGCCTGTCGCTGCTGTCGCAAGGGCAGATTGAGGAAGGGCTGTCCAAGCTGGAGGATGCCAGCCATGCCGCGCCTGACAATCTGTCGTATCGTGCCGACCTGTTGCGCAGCCGCGAGCAGGCAGTAAACCGCATGCTTGGGGCAGCTGGCAGCGAGCGGGCAGCCGGTCATCCGGCTGCTGCGAAGGCTATTTACGAGCGCATTCTGCGTATAGATCCGGGCAATAGCCGGGCGCTTCTCGGGCTCGAAGCCCTGACCATGGACGCGCGTCACGACGCGGCAATGGGCGAGGCGGAAGCCCTGATCAGGAAAAATGATATCGAAGCTGCCCGGGCCGCCCTCAAGCCGGTCCTGCTGGAAAGCCCGAAGAACGGCAGAGCCCTGTTGCTGCAGCGCAAAATCGACGAGGAGGCAACGAAGGAAGCGATGGCCGAGCCCGTGCTCAAGACGAAGTTCAGCAAGCCGGTCACCCTGCAATTCCGCGACGCCAATCTCAAGATGGTGTTCGAGGCGCTTTCGCGCACCAGCGGCATCAACGTACTGCTGGACCGGGACGTCAAGCCTGACCTCAAGACCTCGATTTTCGTCAAGGAGGTTTCGGTGGAAGACACCATCAACCTCATCCTGCTGCAAAACCAACTGGAAAAGAAAGTCATCAGTGACAACACGGTGTTCATCTATCCCGCCACCCCGGCCAAACTCAAGGATTACCAGGACCTGAAGATCAGGAGCTTTCATCTGACCAACGCGGATCCCAAGCAGATCCTGACCATGATCAAGACGCTGTTGAAGACCAAGGACATCTTCATCCACGAAAAGACCAATTCCATCGTGATGCGCGATACGGCCGACGCCATCCGGCTGGCTGAAAGAATGGTCGCCGACCAGGACATCGCCGATCCGGAAGTTATGCTGGAAGTCGAAGTGCTGGAAGTGAGCACCACGCGCCTGAGTGAACTAGGGATCAAGTGGCCTAGCAGTTTCACGCTGAGCACGCCGAAATCTGCCGATACCCTCGGCGCACTCCGGGAACTGGTCAGCGACGACCTGCTGGCAAGCCCGTTGAGCGCCACGCTCAACCTTAAGCTGGAGGACGGCGACACCAACATCCTCGCCAGCCCGCGCATTCGGGTGCGCAATCGCGAAAAGGCGAAAATCATGATCGGCAGCCGGGTACCTGTGATCACCAACACGGTGACGCCGCTGACGACCGGCGGAGCCGTTACCACCGGCAGCGTGCAGTATTTGGACGTAGGCCTGTCGGTGGAGGTGGAACCCGACATCCATCTCGACAACGAAGTGGTGATCAAGGTGAAGCTGGATGTCAGCAACATCATCAAGGAGGTCACCGCCGAGGGCGGCACGCTTGCCTATGAAGTCGGCACTCGCAACGCCAACACCGTGCTGCGCCTGAAAGACGGTGAGACGCAAATTCTGGCAGGCCTGATCAGCGACGCGGATCGCAAGACCGCCAGCAAGGTGCCCGGCCTTGGCCAGATGCCGGTGCTTGGTCGGCTGTTCTCGAGCCACAAGGATGACAGCGCGAAAACCGAAATCGTGCTGTCCATCACCCCTCGCATTGTCGGGAGTGCGCGCCTGCCTGACGTCGGCGAAGTGGAGTACTGGGCCGGCACAGAATCTGGTGTGCGCGATGGTCTCCTGCACATCAAGCCTCTGGGCAGCGTTGCCGTTGCTACCACCGCATCGGCAACGCCGGCGGTACGTCAACGTCCCCTTTCGGCCCAGCGCCGGGATGTGACACCCGCCCCGCAGGCTCCCGCAGCGGAAAGCGCGGTCACGCTATCCTGGCAAGGCCCTGCGCAAGTGAAGCCGGGTGAAACACTCAACCTGACGCTAAACGCCCAGTCGCAGCAGCCGCTGAACAGCCTGGGTCTGCTGGTGAGCTTCGACTCCAGCGTGTTAAAGGCTGTCGAGGTAGTGGAGGGCGGATTCTTCAAGCAAGGCAACACGCAGTCTGGCTTGAAAAGGTCCATCGATCAGGCGGGCGGCCAAATACTGCTGGACCTGTCGGGCGGTTCTGCCGAGGGGGTCAGCGGGACGGGAAGCCTGGCCACGCTGGTATTCGAGGCGATCGCGCCCAACCCGCAGACGCGGGTCGTCGTGGGCCGCCTGGAACCCGGTGGCCCTGGCGGCGAGGCGCTGACGACGGCCATGCCCGATCCCCATGTCATCGCGGTGGTGCCATGAACGCAAACTTTGCCTCGAGGCATTCCGGGTTCACCCTGATCGAGTTGGTGGTGACCGTGGCAATCATTGGCCTGCTGGCATCGGTCGCACTGCCTCTTGCGGAAGTGGGGGTGAAACGCAGCAAGGAACACGAGTTGCGTCTGGCATTGCGTGAGATTCGAACGGCGCTTGACGCCTACCGACAGGCCGTCGAAGAGGGCCGGGTGCTGCACGTCATGCAAGAATCGGGTTATCCCGAGACGCTACAGGTTCTGGTAGACGGGGTACCCGATGCGAGCAGCCCAGACGGGAAAAAGCGGATTCATTTCCTGCGTCGCATTCCACGCGACCCCCTGTTTCCCGACCCGACCCGGCCGGATGAGGAAACCTGGGGCAAGCGCAGTTATGCAAGCAGTCATGACGCGCCGGAGGAGGGCGAGGACGTGTTCGACGTTTATTCGCTGGCGTCCGGCACCGGCCTCAACGGCATTCCCTACCGGAGATGGTAGGAAGGAGGGGCCAGATGTCGCTACAGGCGAAAGCAACCGGCTTCACCCTGATCGAACTGCTGGTCGTGCTCGCAGTGATCGCGTCCCTGCTCACGCTTGCCGTGCCGCGCTATTTCTCCAGCCTGGAAAAATCCCGCGAGGCGGTGCTGCAGCAGAATCTCGCGATGTTGCGGGAGAACCTCGATAAATATTATGGCGACAAGGGCAAGTATCCCGATGCGCTCGATGAACTTGTCAGCAGCAAATATCTGCGCAACCTGCCGGTTGATCCGATAACGGACAGCAATTCGACCTGGATCATCATTCCGCCGGACTCGCCGGAAATTGGCGGGGTGTATGACGTGAGGAGCGGCTCCACGGGGGTCGCGCTCAATGGCACGGAATACCGGAACTGGTAGCCGCGAGGATTTTGACAGCATGATTGACTGGCACCAAAATAAAAATACAGTGTTGAACCAGGTCATCCGGCTTCACGCGTATCAGGCTGAACGCGGTTTCACCTACATCGGCGTGCTGGTGATTGTTGCCTTGATGGGGATTGCCCTCGCATCAGCCGGAGAGGTCTGGCACACGATGCAAAAGCGGGAAAAGGAGCAGGAACTGCTTTTCGTAGGGCATCAGTTTCGACTTGCGCTGAAGCGCTATGCCGACCACACGCCGGGGAAAGCCAGGCGCGCCCCGCTTAAACTTGCGGAACTACTGCAGGATCCGCGCCATCCTGGTATCCAGCGCTACCTGCGGAAAATCTTCCCGGATCCGGTGACGGGCAGGCCAGAGTGGGGATTGATTACCGGACCGGGCGGCGAGATTTACGGTGTGCACAGCCTGTCCGACAGCGAGCCCTTGAAAAAAAGTCATTTCGAACGGGTGGACAAGCATTTTGAGGGCAGTATGAAATACTCGGATTGGGTGTTCATGCACACACCTGGCTAGGCTGATACGGTGTTCGATAGCGGCTCAACGACGGGGTCGGAGAAAAAGGGGAGTCATCATGGGCGGAAAGCAGCGTATTTTTATCGTTGAGGACCACACTCTGCTGAGAGCAGGGCTGCGGGCCTTGCTGTCGCAGGATCCCGACCTAGAGATCGTCGGCGAAGCCGACAATGGCCGCGATGCCATCCGTGCTATTGGATCGCTGGCGCCTGATCTGGTCCTGATGGATCTGTCGATGCCGGGCATGAACGGCATCGAGGCCATGCTGGACATCAAGCGGCGCAACCCGGACACACGGGTGTTGGTGCTGACCATTCACAAGACTGACGAATACATCCACGAAAGCCTGCGTGCCGGCGCCGACGGCTACATTCTGAAAGACGCCACACACGATGAGTTGCGGGTGGCGATTCGCAGCGTGCTCAATGGCAAGACCTACTTGAGCCCGGACATTTCAGGCAAGGTGATTCATGGTTATCTGGGCACCGGCAAGGCGGCCAATGTCGGCAGCAACTGGGACACGCTGACCCACCGCGAGCGCGAAGTCCTGAAGCTCGTCGCCGAGGGTCATCCCAACAAGTACATCGCCGACTATCTGTGCCTGAGCATCAAGACTGTCGAGAAACACCGTTCCAACCTGATGAAGAAACTCGATCTGCACAATGCATCGACACTGACCAGCTATGCCATCGAAAAGGGCCTGGTCGCCACCTGACCGCCAGCCGGAACCGCATACCGCACGGAAAAAACCGCCAGCTGGCGGTTTTTTCTTGGGACAGGGTGGGATTTAACGCTTCCACGCTGCCTGCAGCGTCGTCCCGCCACCGGAATGACTCGAGGCGTTGAATACGCCGCCGGACAAGGTCGTCAACTCCTCCATCCGGGCGAATCCGGCGCGCGATTGCGGATCAATGTTCAACAGGGGGGTCGCGGTCCTGTCGAGCGACTCGGTTGCCGTGTCATCGATCATCAGGGTGAGTGTGTCGTCATCCAGCCACAGGGCCAGGTGGATCCGGCCCGCATTCGTATACTGCACCATGTCGCTGAGCACCGACACGATGATGCGATACAGAATGGACTTCAAAGGCTTCGAGATATCGCGCTCCCGCAGCGAGATCTGTCGTTCGATGGAGATGCCTGGATGCTGCGTTTCGAACTCCCGGGACAACCAGCTGATGGTCGGCAACAGTCCGAGATCGTCAAGGCTGGGCGGTCGCAGGGAAGTCGCGATCGTCCTGACTTCCTCGATGGCATCCTGTAACGCCGGGATGATCGAATCCCCGGATCCCGCGGCCTCATCGTCAGTTTTCCGATGACGACCGTTTTCCACCTTCAGCTTGAGGGCAGCCAGTGTTTGTGCCAACCCCTCGTGCAACTCGAATGCAAGCTTCTGCTTGTTCGATTCCTCGCTTTTCAGCATCTGGGCGGACAACAGCTCCAGGGTTGCGGTTCGCTCGCTGATTGTTTGCTGCTGCAGCTGGATAGTGCTGTTCGCACGGCGCACGATGAGAATCAGCACAGCATAGAGTGCCGACAGTATCAGGATGGAGCCGCCCATGACGATGAACTCAGTCCGCTCCGTTTGATGCACCAGCCTGTTCACATCGGTGTAGAGCTCGAATACGCCATGAATCGGCTCGGCCGGGCTGGCCCGGATAGGAATGTAGGTTTGCATCAGATTGTCGTCTTCGGTGGCGCCGTCGAAGCTGTTGAATGTGTCGCGGTAGATCAGGGAGCTCCCAACCCCACCGTTGATTGCAATGTTGAAGCCCTCATTGGGGTTTTGGTCGTCGCCAATCTGCGACGGCTTGGTGGAGAAGACAACTATACCGTGGCGGTTGAATATCTTGACTCTGACCACGGTTCTGTCCTGCATCAGCGCTTTGATTGACCCAAGCAGTTCAGGTGGCAATGGCGGGGGATTGGCGTTTCCCCGGCCGAAGTCCGCCGCAGTCTCAAGGAATTCAAAGAGCGTCGCCTTGATCGGGTTCATGGCGGCATGCGCCAAGGTCATGTTGGTCCGCTCGGCCAGTTGGACAATGCCCGCTATCGCCACCTGTCGGTAAAGCCAACCCAGCAGGACTGCCGTGACAAGGACGGCAAGCAAGCTTGCGATCGAGTAATAGCGCAGCAACTTGAACACAAGAACCCTTACGTGTGGGTGACGATGTTTAAAAATAGCCCAAATCAAACCGGCAGGGCAAGTACGCCGCGGTGGAACGCGCAGCTAACTCACCCCGGAAACTTACAGTGTTCAGTGTATTGATCCTCCCGGGCGCGCTGCCTAGGCTGGGCTGATGATGCCGCTAAAACATATGGCAAGCGTGTTGCTGCTGGTGAACGGGCTATCCCAGCCAGCACGGGCGGACATTTATGCCTACACAGCGGACGATGGCGCGGTGTTACTCAGCAATGTGCCAACGGATGATCGCTATACCGTTCTCGTTGCGGCGCCACGGCAGGGAGTTGCCCCGGCAGCACCGGCCACCGCAGCACGCGAGCCCAAGACCGGCCTGGCCGGAAAGACCGGTTTCGATCGGGTTGTCGACCAGGTGTCCCGAACCCATGGCCTGGAAAGCGCCTTGCTTCATGCGGTGATTTCGGTGGAGTCGGGATACAACCCGAAGGCCGTGTCCGCAAAGGGCGCGACCGGCCTGATGCAGCTGATGCCGCAAACCGCAAGACGTTACGGGGTCGCTGACGCGTTTGATCCGCTGCAAAACCTGAACGGCGGTGCCCAGTACCTGAAGGACTTGCTGCGCATGTTCAACAACGACACCAGCCTAGCGCTCGCCGCCTACAACGCTGGCGAGCATGCCGTGACGAAGCATGGCAACCGCATTCCACCCTACCGTGAAACCCTGCACTATGTGCCACGGGTGCTGGATTTCTACCAGCGTTACCGGACAGGTCTATAGCCTGCTACAGCGAGCAGTGGCACGAAATACCGAAAAAGCCTTATAGGCCCCGCCTTCGTTGCGGGCTAGGCTTGACGGGTCGGGTTTAGTTGCGGGGCTCGTCCGTCATGAATACCCTCATTGTTGAAGACAATGCCTCCTATCGTCGGTCGCTGCATGAATTGCTGGCCGAGCGGTTTCCATCGATGAGGATCGCCGAGGCTGCCGACGGGGAGGAGGCCTTGCGCCATGGTCTATCACAGCGCTTTGACTTCATTTTCATGGATATTCGCTTGCCAGATGGGAATGGGCTCAACCTGACCAAAACCATCAAATCGGTTTTTGTCCATTCGATGGTCTGTGTCATCACCAGTTATGACATTCTCGAATACCGGGAAGCCGCCATTCTCAATGGCGCCGACCATTTCATGGTGAAAGGCGAGTCGACCGAGAAACAGATTGTCGAGCTGGTCGAGTCCTGGCTGCAGACACGCTGTATCACCCTGATAATCGTGAACGACCCGCTGTATCGGAAACAGATCAGCATGCTGCTGTCCATCCGCTGGCCTGTCATGATCGTGGCAGAGGCCTGGGATGCGGCGACAGGGTTGGGGCATGCGGCGTCACTGAATCCTGACCTGGTGCTCCTCGATCTGCGCCAGCCGGGCTTCGATGTTGGCGACATGGTCCGGGAAATCCGGTCCAGAAGCCCGAAAGCGGTACTGATCGGCATGTCCGAAGACATGGTGCCGTCTGACAGGTCCTCTACCTTCAATTGTGGTGTGGATCATTATGTTTCGTTGACTCCGATGGGGCATACCGAGCTGGTGGCTATCGTGAATTCCATAGAGCTTAAACACACGCTCCACTAAGCTGCTACCGGCGTGCAGCCAATACCTATGCACTGCCGGCCCCCGCTGTCTTAAACGCTCACCACAGACCCCTGCGTAGTTTCACCGCTGTCACCGCAATCGTGACGGTGGCAGGATTGGACACGGCGCCGGCGTTGTCCTTGACCGTATAGCTGAAGGACACCGTGCCAATTGAGTTTGCGCCTGGCATATAGGTGATTGCCCCGGTGGTCGCATTCACCGTTGCGGTGCCCGAGGACGGTGGCGTGATCAGCGTCACCGTCGCGGGATTGAGTGCACCACCGACATCGCTGTCATTGGCCAGGACATTAATCGTCACCGGCATTGGTCGCAGCGATAGCCGACGCAGCCAGCCGCTTGACCTGGTTAGTCTGATGATGGTCGTTGCACTGTCGTTCGCCGCCACCGGCGCCAGGTTCGCCGCCGTCACGTTGATCGTCACCGTGGCGAGGTTAGACGTCGCGCCGCGGATGTCCTTCACCGTGTAGGTAAACGAATCCGGGCCGCTGTAGCCGGCGGCGGGCGTATAGGTGATGCCGCCCGTGGTCTTGTTGATCACGACGCCGCCGTGAGCGGGCGCGCTGGTGATGGCGAGCTTGGTCCGATCGAGGGTGTCACCGTCCGGGTCGCTGTCGTTGGCGAGCACATAAATCACCACGGGCGTGCCTGAGGGTGTAGAGGCGCTGTCATTGACCGCCACCGGGGGCGTGTTCGCCGCGGTGACCGACACCTTCACCGTGGCGACGTTGGTCGAGGCGCCGCCATTGTCCTGCACCGAATAGGTAAAGCTGTAGCTTCCGGCCACAGCGGGTTGATAGACCACCGCACCGGTGAGGGCGTCGACGCTCGCGCTGCCGCTGGCGGGCTGCGACAGCACCACCACGCTGTCAGGCAGCAGGCTGCCATCCGGATCGTTGTCGTTGGCCAGGACGTCGATCGTGACGGAAGCATTGGAGAGTGTCGCCGCTGTGTCGTCGCGGGCAACCGGCAGCTTGTTGGCGCGCTTGACGATGACCGTGGCTGTGGCGATGTTCGAGATCGCGCCATCGGTATTGCTGATCGTGTAGGTGAAGTCGTCAACGCCGGCGAAACCTGCCGCCGGGGTATAGGAGAACTTGCCGTTGCCGGCATTTGCGACACTGCCGTGGGCGGCATTCCTGACTAGCGAGATCGAGGCCGGATTGAGCGTGCCTGTGTGGTCAATATCGTTGGCGAATACATCGACCAGCACCGCGGTATCTTCGGGCGTGACGGCTGTGTCGTCCGCAGCCGCCGGCCTGGCCACGGCATCCTGTATCAGCACCGTCACGGTGCCGTCGTTGGGCGTGCCATCATCCGATGGGTTGTAGTTCGACACGATGACGTCCGGGTGGCCGTCCTTGTTCCAGTCCGCGATTGCCAGCCCACGGGGGCTGGAGTTGATTGTGCCGCGCGCTGTCATGGCAGCGGTCGATACATTCTGGCGCGTGTGGAAGGTTCCGGCCGGATCGCGCAGATAAATCGCCACGTCGTCTGTCTCGCCGTTGACGACGATGATGTCGCCGTAACCATCCCCGTTAAGGTCGGCAATGGCAACGGCGAGCGGGTGCGACTCGACGTTCGGATCGGTGCCGGTGGGCAGGAGCGCACCGAAAGCGACGAGGCTGCCGTCGGCTTGCCCCAGGCGCACACGGACCACATCGTCGGCCGGGTTGTACAGGTTGTTCGTGCCCAGCGACGCCAGATCCGGAATGCCGTCGTTGTTGATGTCACCCACGGCTTCACCCCCTCCGAGCACCGGGCCGGCCACAAATGTGCCGCGCCCGGTGCCGAGATAGATCGAACCCGGCATGGCGAGATCCAGGTGCCCGTCCCGGTTGAAATCTGCCATGGAGACGTGGTTTGACTTTTCGCTCAGAAACACCTGGCCTGCGGCAAAGCTGCCGTTGCCGTTGCCGGAGAGAAAAGTGGTGTCCCTGTCCAGGGTGTTGTTGTCGTAGCTCGATAACGTCACCACCAGATCGGTGAGGCCGTCTTCGTCGAAGTCGCCCGCGGCGGCGGCGCCGGGGCGGCGTCCTGCATAGAGGCAGGGTAACTGCTGCGTGAAGGTCCCGATGGCCGACCCCAGAAAAACCGGCACCCTGGGGCTCGCACTTTCGCATAGCCCGACCGGGACGGTCTGTCCTGATCCGTCGAAGCCTTCCGTCGTCACCAGGTCGGGAATGCCGTCACCGTTGAAATCGGCTGTATCGATATCCGTCAGGTATTCGCCGGCCAGGAAACCGCCCACCTGGGGGAATCCTCCCTGACCGTCGCCGAACAGGAGCGTGATGCCATCCACGTTTGGATAGGACTCCGGTGCGGAAAGGTCGGGGGTAATCGCCAGATCGAGGTTGCCGTCTCCATTCAAATCACCGACGGCGATGCGATCGCCTACGCCGCCGCCCGCCAGGTCGACGGAAGTGGCGGGCAGGAAGGTGATGACAGGGATGGCTGCATGAACCGCGAACGCGGAGGGGGCGAGGATGGCCAGCACGAGCTGCACGGCCCGGCCCATTCGCATCGCCCGACGGGACATGGAGAGAATAGATATGGACGCTGTGTTCTTCATCGCTTGAGCCTCCCGGCATGCTTTCGGACGCGGACACCTGCACCGCAGTCGCAGGGGAATCATGCACGCGAATGGGATCGACCCAAATCGGTCGACCGACGTTTATTCGAACACAGACGCCTCCGGCAGCATGTGGGGCATAGCATGTATTAGCCAGTAGGGGAACACCGTAGTTGCATTTCCTGCCGCCCTTGGCCCGGTCGCCACAAGGAAATGGGCCTGACCCGGGCGAGCCAGGGACGTTTCGTCCTGTCCACAGTCATCGGACGTTCGCCTTTGAACCACGGTATCCGATTCATTCCGTATCGGCTGTAGTGCTGACCTACCGTCCCGGGTTTCTCTACCGTGAAACCCGCTCGTTGAATGCAGACTTGGCCGCAACGGTCTGCGGGTTTCGCCCACGCGACGGTTTGTCGCACCTTCACTAATCTGCGATCAGGGAAATTCGTCCCGATATGGATGCGATGACCCGCGTGGATTCCGTGAGTGTTGATACGAGCAGGGGAGGGCGTGATGAAAATCGAGACCTTGAAACAATTCAGCCATGCAAGTCTGTGGCACCTTTTGCTGACGCTGCTGTTGCTGGCAGGCGTTTGCCACCCTCTCAACGCCAAGACGCTCACCATCAACGTGGTCGGCCCGAACGGCGTGGCAGTAACCGACTTCCGCTGGTTGGTGGAAGAAGACGCCACCAAGGACGTGAACTTCACGCCGGCGCAGCCGGGCCGCGATCTGTCGCTGAGCTTCCACACCAGCTACATGCCTGTCGCAGGCAAGGGCACTTCAGCCAGCCCGACGATCGTTCTCGATCCCGCCAAGCGCTACTACGTTTCGGTGCTGCCCGGCAGCGGCTACCAGATGGGCGGTGCCGCGGTCCCGTCCGGGGCCGCCGACATCACAGTCACGGTCACGGTGAATCCCGCGCCGATCCCCACCGCACAGATTTCGGTCTTCGCCTTCAACGACAACCAGCCGATCAACAATGCGCCCGACCTGCCGCAGGAACTGGGTTTGGAAGGCTTCAGCGTCCTGCTGTTCGAGCCTGGCGGCACCTACGGCATCTCCGGCGGCCAGGTGACGCAGGATGCCTTCGGCAACCCCCTCGGAAGCAGGTATGACGCTGCAGGCGTATTAATACCCGGCTCGGGCGACGGCACGCTCAAAACCGGCGCAGACGGCACCCTGCTGATCAAGAACCTGCCTCCCGGCAAGTACGGCATCCAGATCGTGCCGCCGGCCGGCTCCAACTGGCACCAGACCTCGACCATCGAGGGCACCAAGACCATCGACGCCTGGGTGAAGGCCAACGAACCCTCCTTCTTCCAGGAGTTCGGCCCGCCCGGACACCATGTGTTCATCGGCTTCGTGCAGGACTTCAGCGACCTGCCCACAACGGGTGGCGCCACCATCACCGGCACCGTGGTCAACCTGCACAACTCGCGTCCGCCGGATTACGCCTTTTACAACGGCCACCCCATCCCCAACTGCCGAGTCGGGCTGAATGAACTCGTGGGCGGCCAAGGCCGTTACGCGGGCCCCTGCAACGCGGACAGCAGCTTCGCCATCCCCAACGTTCCCCCTGGCGACTACCAGCTAGTGGTCTGGGACGAGTACCTGGACGTCATCTTCGCCACCCTCAACGTCACCGTCCCGGCCAACACGGCCGAGGTCGCCCTACAGGAGGTGCCGGTGTTCTACTGGTACTCGCGCATCGAGAGCGTGGTGTTCTACGACACCGACCAGGACGGCTTCCGCGACGACAACGAGACCTTCATGATGCCCGAGCAGGCGGTCAACCTGCGCTTCCGCGACGGCAGCATCTACCAGTCCTTTCCCACCGACCTGGACGGCTATGTGCCCTTCGACGAGGTCTTCCCCTTCTTCAACTGGCTGATCGCCGAAGTGGATTTCGCCCGCTTCAAGGCGACCGGCGCGACCATCGCCGTCGACGGCGGCGGTGCGATCGACGAGGCCGAGCCCTGGTCCTACGGCGGCAAGCTCAGTCCCCAGCCGCAGTCGGAGAACGCCGGCGCGCCTTACCGCACCGAGGCCGGCCAGGTCCTCACCCAGGCGTTCCAGGGCTTCCTGGGCCAGACCAGCGTGATCGAGTGGGGCAAGGTCCAGTACGCCCCGGGACAGAACGGCGGCATATCCGGCATCGTCCAGTACGCGACGACCCGCGCCGAGGACGACCCCCGCATGGCCGCGGCCGAGTTCTGGGAACCCGGCATCCCGCGGGTGCAGGTCAACCTGTACAAGGACAGCACCGGCCCGCTCGGCGTCCCCGACAAGATCATCGACGATGTCAACAACAGTGGCGCGGTGGAGCTCGCCGACGTCGACAACTGGCCTTTCGGCAACTTCCCCGGCCCCGAGGACACGGACCGCAACTATCCGGGACAGACAGCCGGTGCATTCGATCAGGGCGATGCCCTCCAGGTCGTGACCACCGACAGCTTCGATGACAACCTTCCCAGCGGCTGTCAGGGCGATATCTTCTATGCCCATGGCGACCCGACCATGCCCACCGATTGCTTCGACGGCCTGCGCAACTTCAACCAGGTGCGTCCCGGTGTGTTCGACGGCGGCTATGCCTTCAATACGATCACTGTGGCAGATGCCACGTCGCAGTCGGGCTTCAAGGAAATCCCGATCCCTGCCGGCACCTATATCGTCGAGGCCATCACGCCACCTGGCTACGAGCACGTCAAGGAAGAGGACAAGAACGTCGACTTCGGCGACGAATATGTCCCCAGCCCGCTGGCCTTGCCGGTTGAGTGCGCCAACTTGGACGATCTGGACATCCCGCCAGACGGCATTCCCGGCCGCAAGGTCCCGCCCTTCCTGTCCCTGTTCCCGGACCAGGAAGTGGAAGCCGCGTACGCCAACCAGAACCGGCCGCTGTGCGACCGCAAGCAGGTAGTGCTGCAGGATCGCCAGAACGGCGCCGCGAACTTCTTCATGTTCACCGAGGTGCCGGTGGCCGCGCATATCGTCGGCATGATCCTCGACGACACGGCGAACGAGTTCGACCCCAACGCCCCGACCTTCGGCGAGAAGCACGCGCCGCCCTTCCTCCCGGTGGCCATCCGCGACTGGACCGGGCGCGAGATTTCCCGGGTGTACGCCGACCAGTACGGCACCTTCAACGCCCTGGTGCCATCCACCTTCTCGATGAACCTGCCCATGCCTTCCGGCGTGTCGCCCAACATGCTGACCGCCTGCATGAACTCGCCCATCCTGCCCGATGGCTCCGTTGACCCGCACTACAACCGGCAGTACAGCCAGTTCTGCTACACCTTCCAGTACATGCCGGGCAAGACCACCTATCTGGATACGCCGGTGGTGCCGATCGCTGCCTTCGCCGGGCCGGGGCCACATCCCCTGGACTGCGAATTCCGCGATGCCACGCCTGTGATCTCCTCTGTGGATGGACACGCACCGGGTGCCAATGCAGGGGGTGCCAGCCTGAACGGACCCTGGGTGCCGCGGCCGGCAAACTCGACCAACACCAATACGCAGCCGAGACTGCATATCACATCGGCGGGCATGGTAAGCGTGCCTAATCCGGCATATGACGGCACGCCAGCGACGCCTGCAACCATCCTGCGCAACTACGGCTTTGGCGCGGCCCAAGGTGATGGCAAAGTAACCTTCAACGGGACCTCGCTGCCGGTTGTCTCCTGGAGCGACGGTCTCATCGTCGTGCGCGTGCCCCGTAGCGTGACCACTGGCACCACGACCACCGGACAGCTGATGGTCGAGCGCGACATGGACGTCAGTCTGCCAAACAGCCCGACGCGGCAGAGCATCATGGGCCTCACCCTCACCGTGGGCGGACCGAATCCCA
The DNA here is from genome assembly GCA_041736375.1 of Thiobacillaceae bacterium. Lineage (GTDB taxonomy): Bacteria > Pseudomonadota > Gammaproteobacteria > Burkholderiales > Thiobacillaceae > Thiobacillus. The sequence goes on along the minus strand of JBGSTQ010000057.1, from coordinate 16,777 downwards.
TCCGCGTCGCCCCCGGCGGCTCCATCCAGGCCGCCATCGACGCCGCACCCAACAGCGGCTCGCCGCTGATCCTGGTGCCGCCGGGCCGCTACGAGGAGCTGGTGATCATGCACAAGCCGGTTCGCCTGCAAGGCTGGGGTGCCCACACCACCACCATCAACGCGGTCAAGGCCCCGGCCGAGAAGCTTGCCAACTGGCGCGACAAACTCAGGACGCTGCTCGATGGCAACGCGGCCAATGGGGAATTCAGTCTGCTGCCGGGTCAGGAAGTCGCCTTCAACGCTCCGGACAACGAACCCGTGCTCTTCGGCGCCGAGGAAGGCCCCGGCATCCTCGTGGTCGGCGGCGCCAACAATGCGGGCAATGCAAACGAGTTCGGCCCCAACCGGGTTGCCCGCATTGACGGCTTCACCATTGCCGGCGCCGACCACGGCGGTGGCATCTTCGCCAGTGGCTACGCTCGCAACCTGGAGGTGAGCAACAACCGCATCGCCGGCAACCAGGGCACCTACGGCGGCGGCATCCGCATCGGCCATGCCACGCTGCTCGACGAAGCCGAGGCTTCCGGGTACACCGACAGCCGGAACGACAACGTGAGCATCCACCACAACCAGATCACCCAGAACGGCTCGCTTGACGGGGCTGGTGGCGGCCTTGCCCTCTACACCGGGGCGGACAGCTACCAGGTGCGCGAGAACACCATCTGCGGCAATTTCTCGACGGGTGACGGCGGCGGCATCGGCCACCTCGGCCTGAGCAACGGCGGCGTCATCGCCAACAACACCATCGTGTTCAACCAGACCTTCAACCAGGGGGTGGGGGTAGATGGCGGCGGCGTCTTCATCGGCGGTAACGCACCCATCGCGCCAAACGTGCTGAGCGAAGGTGCGGGCGACGTGGACGTGCTGGCCAACCTGATCCAGGGCAACCAGGCCGGCGCCGGCGACGGCGGCGGCATCAGCCTGCGCTCCGTCAACGGCATGGACGTGCAGCGCCGGCGCAATCGTGATGACCTCTGGTATCACGTCAACCTCAACAACAACATCATCGTCGACAACATGGCCGGGCGGGCTGGCGGCGGCATCGCGCTGGAGGACAGCGCCCGCGTAGATATCATCCACAACACCGTCGCCAACAACGACAGCACCGCCACCGTGGGCGAGGTCTTCAACGCGACCCTGAACCAGTCCACGCCCCAGCCGGCCGGCATCGTGTCGCGGAAGCACAACGCGGATCTGACCAACGCCTTCGGCAACGACGATGACATCGATGCCTACAAGGTGTTCTCCAACCCTACGCTGACGAACAACATCGTCTGGCACAACCGCTCGTTCTACTGGCGGATCGACGACACCACGGTGCCAGCAACCTTCGGCCTGGTGCCCAATGTCGGCGCGGGTAACGCCCCGGTCTATCACGACCTGGCGGTACTGGGTGTGGCGGGACAACTCAGCCCCACTAACAGCATCCTGACGGACACCACCGGCTATGACGCGAGCAACAGTTCTGCAAACCCGCTGTTTGTAGCCGACTACTACAACGTTGATCCGAGGCAGACCATTCTGATCCCCGAGACGACCACCAGCCTCGCTACGGCCGCAGCCTTGGACGAAGGCGGCAACTTCGTCGACGTGCGATTCGGGCCACTGACGCTGACCAACAAAACGGCAACAGTGGCTTGCCCGACGATCGGGGCATGCCTCAATGGCGACTACCACGTGCAGGACGGTTCGCCGGCGGAAGGTCTGGGGGCGACCGGCACCGGCGTTGGTAACGATTGGGACGGCAATGTACGTCCGAGCGCGGGTAGCACCAACCCCGATGCAGGTGCCGACGAGCGACTGTGAACCCTGCGGGTACCGCCGGTCTCCGGCGGCACCCGGCAGCAGAGGAGAACGAATCATGAAAGCACTCAAAATACGCAGCCATCCCGGTCTTTGGGTGGCACTGGCCTGGGGCCTGACCCTGCCGGTCTATGGCGCGGTGTTCGTGCAGTGTCCCGGCGACCTGAATGGTGATGCCGATCGCAACGACTTGTCCGAGTCGATCCCTGCCGCGCATCCGAATTCCGTGTGCATGCATGTCTCGGGTGGCGACGGCTTCGTCAAAATGGCCGACGGTTACCTGCAATACATCTTCGGCTTCTCCGACCTGACGGGGATCGCGCCGAATCTGGCGATGGACGCGGGCATGCTCGCCGCCAATTTCCCGGCGCCCACCATCGCGCTCAAGGAGGGGCAGGAGTTCTACCTCACCCTCACCAACGCCGGCATGGTGAACCGGCCGGACCTGTTCGACCCGCATTCTGTGCATTTCCACGGCTTCCCCAACGCCGCGCCGGTGTTCGACGGCATGCCGGAAGGCTCCATCTCGATCAACATGGGCGCGAGCATCACCTACTACTACAACCTGGTGGAACCGGGGACCTTCATGTACCACTGCCACGTGGAAGCCACCGAGCACATGCAGATGGGCATGCTGGGCAACCTGTACGTTTCGCCTGCGCAGAACGATCTGCCGAACGGCACGGTGCTGGGCACCCACGTGCACCAGAACAACGCCACCGTGAAGCACGCCTACGTCTACAACGACGGCGACGGCAGCACCCGCTACGACGTCGAGGTGCCGATCCAGCTCGGTTCCTTCGACCCCGCCTTCCACGATGCCAGCATGACTGTGCAGCCCCTGCCGTTCGCCGACATGAAGGACAAGTACGCCATGATGAACGGTCGCGGCTACCCCGACACGGTAAATCCCAACGCGCTGACGCCACCCGTGAATCCGGTCACCGATCCCGATCCGGGCAAGGTGTCGCAGAAGGTGAGTTCCCTGGTCACCGCCACCGCGGGGCAGAAGGTGCTGCTGCGCCTGTCCAACCTTAGCGTCACCAACTTCTATACCGTCACGGCGCTGGGCCTGCCCATGAAGGTCGTGGGCGGCGGTGCGGCGATCCTGCGCGGGCCCGATCCCGACGGCTCTGGCGTGCAGAAGAGCAAGAATCTGTACTACGACACCAGCTCGGTGACCCTGGGGGGTGGCGAGGCGGCCGATGTGATCATCGACACAACCGGCATCAGCCCGGGCACCTACTTCCTGTACACCACCAACCTCAACTACCTCAGCAACAACACCGAGGACTACGGGGGAATGATGACGGAGATCGTCATCAACTGATGGGGCCGCACGCCCGAGGAGAATCGACATGACCAAGACACTGCTTAGACTCGGACACGCGCTCGTCGCCGCCCTCGCGCTGGGGGCAGGCGGGGCGTGGGCGATGGTGGACGGCATCACCGGCCCGACCTTCAACCTGACGGCCAAGGCGGACTACATCACCGCCGGCGACGGCGGCAGCCTGCTGGCCTGGGGCTATGCCAACGACCCTGATGGGGGCGGACCCTTGACAGGCACAATGCAGTACCCCGGCCCGACCCTGATCGTGAACCAGGGCGACAGCGTCACCGTCAATCTCCGGAACACGCTGCCGATGCCGGTCTCGATCGTGTTTCCCGGGCAGTCCGGGGTGAGCGCCAGCGGCGGGGCGGTTGGCCTGCTGACCAACGAGGCGCCGGGAGACGGCACGACGACGGTGACCTACACTTTCACCGCCAGCCAGCCCGGTACCTACCAATACCACAGCGGCACCCGCGCTGACCTGCAGGTGGAGATGGGGCTGGTGGGGGCCATCATCGTGCGCCCGGCGGGTTTTGACGAAGCGACCAACCGCACCGCCTACGGACACCCGGGCAGTGCTTACGACCACGAGTACCTGTTCCTGCTCACCGAAATGGACGCCGGGGTGCACGAGCAGGTCGCATTCAACGTTTTGACGGGCCAGGATCCCGCGACCGGGGTAGACAGCAGCACATTCGCCCCGGTGTACTGGTTCATCAACGGCCGCGCCGCCCCCGATACCATGTTCGCCGACCACGCGCCCTGGCTGCCGACCCAGCCCTACGGCGCCATGCCGCGCATGCATCCCGGCGAAAGACTGCTGATGCGGATGATCGGTGGCGGACGCGACCTGCATCCCTTCCACCACCACGGCAACAACACCTGGACGATCGCCCGCGACGGCCGCCTGCTTGAGAGTGCCGCCGGCGCCGGCCCCGACCTCGCGGTGTCCGACTACACCCTCAAGATCGTGCCCGGCGGCACGTACGACGCGATCTTCGAGTGGACAGGCAAGGGGCTGGGCTGGGACATCTACGGCACGACGGCACTCAATCCCCACACCTGTACCCCGGATGCGAACGGCTTCGACTTCACAACCAAGGAATGGTGCGCCGATCACAACAAGCCCCTGCCGGTCATCCTGCCCAACCAGCAGGACATGACCTTCGGCGGCCACTGGAGCGGCAGTCCCTACCTGGGGGTCTTCGGGGCGCTGCCGCCGGGGCAGGGCGGGTTGAACCCCAACGCGGGCTATTTCCACATGTGGCACTCCCACACGGAGAAGGAAATCGCCAACAACGACATTTTCCCGGGCGGCATGATGACCATGGTCATCATCGAGCCCCCGGACGTGCCCATCCCCTAAATTCGCAAGGGAGTCTGAGATGAACACCAGGAAAACTACTTTGCACCGGTGGGGGCATTTCGCACTCACCCCGCTGGCCCTGGCACTGGCCTGGACCAGCGCGGCCCACGGCGCGGAATACTGGCTGTGCGCCAAGTCCACCAGCGTGATCATGCCGGGCAACCCGGGCAACCCGAACAACGTTTCGGTGCCGATGTGGGGATATGCCGGTGGCACGACAAGTGATGGCATTACCAGCCTTGCCGCTGCCTGCGCTTCAGCCGCCAGCGTGCCGGGGCCCGCACTGGTCGTTCCGCCCGGCGACACCACCCTCACCGTCAACCTGCGCAATGACATCCCGGATATGCCGACCGGGCCCGAGACCGATCCCCCGACGTCGACGCCGGTGCCGGTGTCCATCGTCATTTCCGGACAGTCCATGCCCACGGACGCCAACGGAACACTTCTGGCGCCGGTGAAGTTTTCCGACAGCCAGTCACGGCAGCGGGTGCGCTCCTTCACCGCGGAGGCGGCCCCGGGCGGTGGCACGCAGAGCTATACCTGGACCAACCTCAAGCCCGGCACCTACCTCTACCACAGCGGCACCCATCCGCAGGTTCAGGTGCAAATGGGGCTGTATGGCGCGGTCAAGCACGACGCGGCCAGCGGCCAGGCGTATGCGAGCGTGCCCTACGCCAGCGAGGTCACCCTGCTGTTCAGCGAGATCGACCCGGATCTGCATGCGGACGTGGTCGGAGGGTATTACGGGCCGGGCGAGAATGTGACCAGCACCATCGACTATGCGCCGCTATATTTCCTCATCAACGGCAAAGTCCATACCGATTCCAGCCCGATGAATTTTCCTGCCGGTAACGCGGGCCAGACCACACTGCTGCGCCTGCTCAATGCGGGCCTGCAGACCCGCTCACCGGTGCTGCAGGGGACGCACATGCGGCTGATCGCGGAAGACGGCAAACCCTATTCCTATGCCCGCGAGCAGTATTCGGTCTTCCTGCCCGCACTGAAGACCGTGGATGCCGTCATCACCCCCGCGTCGGCGGCGACCTATCCGATCTACGACCGCCGTCTGGCAGTGACCAATCCAGGTCCGACCGGCTCCGCCGACGGCGGCATGCTCGCCATGCTTGAGGTGGCGGGCGCGCCGGCTGGGATCCCCGTCGCGGTGGCCGACAGCTACAGCACGGCCGAGGATCTCGCCCTGTCGGTGCCGCTAAACGGTGTGCTGGACAACGACAGCGGCGCTACTAGCGCCGTGCTTGCCAGCAACGTCAGCCACGGCAGTCTGACCCTCAACGCGGATGGCTCATTCACCTATACGCCTGCTAACAACTACAACGGCGCCGACAGCTTCAGCTACCGCGCATCGAATGGCTCGCTCACCAGCGCACCAGCCACGGTCAGCCTCAGCGTGACCCCGGCCAACGACCCGCCGGTGGCCGCCAACAACGCCTACAGCGTAGTGTCCGGCGCCACCCTCAACGTGGCCGCCCCAGGGGTGCTGGGCAACGACAGCGACGTCGACGGCGATGCGCTCACGGCGGTGAATGCCAGCGTGCTGGCGGGTCTGAGCCTCAGTCCGAACGGCTCCTTCGTCTACAACGCCCCAGCCACCGCAGGCAGCTACAGCTTCACCTACCAGGCGCGTGATCCCACATTGGAAACCAGCGCCGCGGCCACGGTCACCTTCACGGTGATCGCCAACCGGGCGCCGGTGGCTGCGAACGACACAGCTGCCGCACCGGTACGCCGATCCACGCCACCCTACACGCCAGTGTCCATCAACGTGCTGGCCAACGACACCGACCCGGACGGCAATCTCTATCCGGCGACGGTCACCATCGTCACGCCGCCGAACAAGGGCGGGTCGGTGAGCGTGGTCGGCAACGGCACCAGCAGCGTCACGGTGTCCTACACGCCGAGGCTCAACTACCGCGGTTCCGAGAACTTCCGATACCGCGTGCAGGACAGCGCCGGTGCGCTCTCCAACATCGCCACCGTCAAGGTCAACGTGAAATGAGGACCTGGCGCCTGCAGCGGATCGGCAGCTTCGCCCTGGCGGCGTTCCTCGCCGCCGGCTGTACCGCCACCCCGGACGAAAAGGTCGCCGTAGCGACCCCGCCGCTTGCCGCGGTTGAAGATCCGGGCATCCACGTGGAATCGTTGCGGCTGACCGCCGCCGACTACATGCTGGACCTGCGCTACCGCATCACCGACCCGGAACGTGCCGCCGCCTTTTTCAACCGCAAGACCGAGCTCCAACTCGTCGACCCGGTAAGCGGGGCCCGGCTGGCCGTACCCAACACGCCCAAGCTCGGCAGGCTGCGCCAGGTCGCCCGCAAGGACATGACAGATCGCAGCTATTTCATGCTCTTCGCCAATCCGGGACGCTATCTCAAGGCGGGGAGCCAAGTGATCCTGATTGCCGGGGACACCCGGATCAGCCACCTCACGGTCGAGTAGCAGGAGGCATGAACCATGAACGATCGGAGACGTACCTACCAGCATCGTGCCGCCATTCTGACAGCGTTCGGCTGTCTGATCTGCGCCGGTGCACACGCCGCGGTGATCGCTCCGGATCTGACAGCGGAATTGGCGGCACGGGCGCCACACGAGGAGGTCGCAGTGATCGTGTCCCTGTCCGACAAGGTAGATCGTCGCCTGTTCAAACTGGCAGACCGCAGCCAACGCGACACCCGGCTGGTCAGGGCGCTCAAGGAAAAAGCCGCGGCCACGCAGGGCATGCACCGGGTGTTCCTGCAAAACAACGGGGCGCGGCGGCTGCGCGAGTTGTGGGCTATCAACGGACTCGCTGTGACGGCACGTGCCAGTGTGATACGCCAGTTGGCGTCCCGCCCCGGCATCGAAAGCATCCGCCTGGATTCGACTTTGCAGGCACCCGTGACCACCACCGGCACTGCAGCGCCGCCAGAGTGGAACCTGAACGTGATGCGCGCTCCGGAACTCTGGACACTGGGCCATAGTGGAACCGGCGTGGTGGTCGCCAACATGGACACCGGGGTCGATGCCGCGCATCCCGATCTCGCAGCAAATTGGCGCGGCGGCGGCAATAGCTGGTACGACCCTCACGGCGAGCACGCCACCCCGCACGACAGCAACGGCCACGGCACCCAGACCATGGCCATCATGGTGGGCGGTGGAGCGGGGGGAAGCGCCATCGGCATGGCGCCGGATGCCCGCTGGATCGCGACGAAGCTTTACAACAACGCGGGCTACGCGAGCTACAGCGACATCCATCTTGCGTTCCAGTGGCTGCTCGATCCCGATGGCGACATGAACACGGTGGACGCGCCGGATGTGGTGAATGCCTCATGGGGTCTTGTCGGTACGGCCGGCCAGTGCATTACAGAGTTCAGCGCGGATATCGATGCGCTCAAAACCGCCGGCATCGCTGTCGCCTTTGCCGCCGGCAACGACGGCCCGGCACCAATGACCAGTCTGAGTCCGTCCAACAATCCGCAGGTTTTATCTGCCGGCGCGATCGATGCCGCACTGGCCATTGCCAGCTTCAGCAGCCGCGGCCAGTCCGCCTGCGACGGCACGGTTTATCCAAAACTGGTCGCACCCGGCGTCAACATCAACACGGCCGATCTCTCGTTCGGTGGCCTGCCTTTGTATGTCGTGGTTTCCGGCACGTCCTTCGCCGCCCCGCATGCGGCGGGGGCGATGGCACTACTGGCGGAGGCTTTCCCCGGTGCCAGCGTCGCCCAGCTCGAGGCGGCGCTGACCCAGAGCGCGCATGATCTGGGCGTGGCCGGCGAGGACAATAGTTATGGCCATGGCCTGGCCGATGTGCAGGCGGCCTACCAGTTCCTCCTGGCTGGAGCGGGCAGCCCTCCGAGTATTACTTCGACAGCGCCGACCAGCGCCACCGAGGGCAGCCCGTATAGTTACGCCGTTACCGCCACCGACGCGGATGGCGATGCGCTCAGCTTCTCGCTCGATATCGCTCCGGCCGGGATGATCATCAATGTTTCCAGCGGGTTGATTGCGTGGACGCCCGGCAACAACCAGGCCGGTACTCATGGCGTCACTTTGCGGGTCACCGATGCGCGCGGCCAGGCCGCAATCCAGTCGTTCGACGTGACTGTCGCCAATCTCAACCAGGCGCCAGCGGCATCCAACAACACCTACAGCATGGTGGCCGGCGCAACGCTTGGCGTGGCTAGCCCTGGCGTGCTGGGCAACGACAGCGACGCGGACGGGGACGGGCTGACAGCGGTGCTGGCGAGCGGCACGACCAGCGGCAGCCTCGCGCTCAACGGCAACGGTTCGTTCAGCTACACGCCGAATGTCGGATTCGTGGGCACCGACAGCTTCACTTACCGAGCATCTGACGGCGCGCTCCAAAGCAACAGCGCCACCGTTTTGATCACGGTCAATCCAGGCGTGAATTCGCCCCCGGTCGCCAAAAACGACAGCGCGACTGCCGCCATGCGCAAGACCAGCAGCTATACACCCAAGCTCATCAGTGTGCTGGCCAATGATTCCGATCCGGACGGCAGCCTCAATCCGGCAAGCGTGAACATCGTCGCCGCGCCGAACAAGGGCGGGACGGTGACAGTCAATACGGACGGCACGGTGGCTTACACGCCCAAGCTCAAATTCCGTGGCAAGGAAACGTTCAAGTACACCGTCCGCGACCAGGCCGGCGCGCTGTCCAACACTGCCACGGTGACCGTCAACGTCCAGTGAACAGGAAATGCCACAGGGAGAAAAAACAATGCGCACCCGGACATCAGAATGCCGTGACTTCCTGCCACAGGTCTGTGCCAACCTGATTTTCGCCACTCTGTCACTGGTCCTGGTGTCGTTTCCCATGTGTGGGATGGCGCACGACCACCACGCCATGTCAAGCGTGAAGGATGCCTATGTGCGCACGATAGCGTCCTACACGATCCCGGATGTGAAATTGCTCGACCCAAACAGGACCAAGGTGTCGCTGCGCCGTCAGCTCGACGACAAACCGGTGATCCTGAATTTCATTTTCACCAGCTGCGGCGCCATTTGCCCGGTGATGAGCACGACCTTCTCCCAAGTGCAGAAAGCCCTGGGTCCGGAGCGGGATGCCGTTCGCATGGTGTCGATTTCCATCGACCCGCATTTCGACACTCCAGAAGCGCTGAAAATCTACGCCAAACGATACGGCGCGGGACCGCAATGGCAGATGCTGACCGGCAGCGTCGACACCAGCATCGCGGTGCAGCGCGCCTTCAACGTCTATCGCGGCGACAAGATGGGGCACACCCCGGCCACTTTCCTGCGGGCGAAGGCAGGGCAGCCCTGGGTTCGGCTGGACGGCTTCGCCAGCGCGGATGACATCCTGCGCGAATACCGCAAACTCACGGCGACGAACTGACGCCCATGGGATGCGTCTCGATGGAAACGGTCGGACGTGTCCTGGTGCGGGGAATCCTCTTGCTGGCGCTCGGGGTGTCGGCTGTGCCGTATGCCGGCGCCAGTTCGCCCGACGGCGCTGTCGGCCAGTCTCTCTACCGCGACGGCCTGCGTGCATCGGGCGCACCGGTCAATGCGACCGTGCAGAAGGGAGTGGTGTTTACCGGCGCCGATGCCGCCTGCGTCAAATGCCACCGCCGCAGCGGCCTGGGTGGCAGCGAGGGGCAGAATCCGATCCGCCCGATCGCTGGCCGGCTGCTGTTTTCGCAAGGGGACCCCGAACGTGCAGGGCGTCTAGCCTGGCTAGCCGGCGGCGCACCTGAGCACCCGACCTACACCCGAGACAGTCTGGCTCGCGCACTGCGTGCAGGAATCGATCCGTCCGGACGGACCCTCGACCCGCTGATGCCGCGTTACGACCTAAGCGATGAAGAGGTCGCCCAGCTTCAGGTCTACCTGGAAGGGCTATCAGTTGCCACCGCGCCCGGGGTGACCGACCGCGAGATCCATTTTTCCACCATCATCACCCCCGATGTCTCGTCGGGCAGGCGCAGCGCCATGCTGGACGTGATGCAGGGTTTTTTCCGCGACAAGAACGGCGGGACCCGTAAGGAAACGCGTCGCCGCGAGGTAGGCAACGAACCGATGCACCGGGCCTACCGCACCTGGGTGCTGCATGTCTGGGAGTTGAAGGGGACGCCGGATACCTGGGGCGCGCAACTGGAGGACTATTACCGCCAGCAGCCGGTATTTGCGGTCATCGGTGGACTCGGCGGCGGCAGCTGGCAACCGGTGCATGCGTTCTGCGAAGCGTTCGAGGTGCCCTGCGTGTTCCCCGATGTGGACTATCCGGATGTCGCGGGAGGCGGCTATTACCCGATCTATTTCTCGCGCGGCGTCACGCTCGAAGCGGAGGTCCTGGCAAGACATCTGTTGGACACCGGGCAAACCGGTCAGTCCGGAACGATTGTTGAGGTCTTCCGTGATCACGCCCTCGGACGTTTGCCGTCACAGGTGTTGCGCAAGGGGCTGCAAGACAAGGGCGGAAAAGCCGTCATCGATTATCCACTGTCTGCCAGTGGCCGCCTGCCAGTCGATTTCCTGTCCAGGCAAGGGGGCAATGAACGCCCGAGCACCCTGGTCCTATGGCTGGATAGTGCCGATCTCGCAGCGATTGACCTCGCCGAAATCCCCCCGGACGGACTGGAGGCCATTTATGTCTCTGGCAGCCTGTCTGCCATGCGCCCGCCAAGCCTTCCGGAAAACTGGCGAAACAAGCTGCACATGGTCTATCCGTTTGACTTGCCAGAGACTCGTAAGCAGCGGATGGCGCGCCTGAATGCTTGGCTTCGCGCCAGAAACATTCCCTTGGGTGACGAACGCACCCAGGTCAACGCATTCTTCGCCGCTACGGTCACCGGCGATGCGGTGTCCCACCTGGGCGAAAATTTCTCCCGGGACTATCTCATCGAACGCATTGAACAGATGACAGGAACCTCCCTGTCCCCTTCTATCTATCCGCACCTGAGCCTGGGGCCGGGCCAGCGCTTCGCTTCCAGAGGGGGTTATATCGTTCGCTTCCCCCAGCAAACGGCGGGCGCACCCGTGCCTGTCAGTGACTGGTTGATTCCCTGATAAGGTCGGCGTGTTGCAACACGCTGGGGTAGCTCAGATTCGAAGCGAGCTACCCGCTGGCGCAGTCGACGTCGATGGGGGACTTGCCGGGCGGTCGAGCCAGTTGCGCTTTATCAGCGCACAGCAAGCATCCCCCGCAAAGGCAGCGATGCTGCAGCTATTGGCGATGCGACTCTTCTACATAATCATGGACTTGCGATTAGACCTTCAAGTCATGACAACACACATTGTCTGGCATCAAAGCATCCCATTCTGGGCAGGGCTGTGTCCTTCACCGAGACACCCTGATTCGCTAACCCGCCTTGAGCGCAGCCGGTGCCAGGTTCACTGGTCCCGGTCGGCGTTGACCTTGATCCTGAGCTTGACCTCATCGCTGACGATGGGGATGAGCTTGGTCATCCCGTGGTCCGAACGCCTGAAGCTGGCTTCGGCATCGACCTCGCAGACATATTTCCCGCGCGCAGGATCGACGCCGCACTCATAGTGCGTGACGGTCAGCGAAATCGGCCGGGAAACCCCCAGCATGGTGAGGACGCCGTCGACGCCCACCAGTTTGTCGCGATTGAATTTGAGTTGCGACGAACGAAAGCTCATGGCGGGATGCTGCGCGACGTTGAGAAAATCGAATTCGCGCAGTACGTCATCCAGCGGCCTGATGCCGGTGTCGATGGAATTCGCGTCAATCGTGATGTCGATGGTCCCGACTCTCTTTTGCGGATCCATGACGACCTTGCCGCGTGTCTGATTGAAATGGCCGCTCTGCGATGAAAACCCCATGTGCCCGACCTCGAAGCTGGGTACGGTGTTCATGGGCGTGATCGTGAAGGTTTCCTCGGCGGCCCGGGCGCTGACCCAGTGAGCGCAGAGGATGAGCGCAAGCATGGTCCTGGTCTGGATTGGTTTCATCAGGGGTGTCGGTTTGGGTGGGGACTGTCATCGTACCGCGCCAGTGTCCTTCCCGGTGAAAGCCTGACTTGTTTCGAATTCGCGCCTGGCTATCAGCGGGGTCATCTGTGAGTGCGGCAACGGCAAGCTGCCTTGGGCCGGGGGCGGCCCCGAGCCGTGCCGGACGCGGCCACGATTCACCGCCTGCACTTGGCAACCGGTATTTCGGCAACGCCCGTCCGTTACTCTGATTCAGAAAATTTCAGCCAACCCGGAACCCGTGGCGGCGGGTCCAGGCGTTCCGCGTCGACACTCATTACATGAGTTGCGGAACACGACAATAATCGAGCCTGGCCAATCAGTTACGCAACTTTTATAAGACGATGTCTTGAGAGCGGTCAGAACCCGTTGCAGCGTCCCAAAGGCGCTCAAGGCGTACGGTAGGAAAACTCGTGCAAGGTCATCAGACCCTCGGCATTGGATATGGCACCGCCCGGCCCCAGCCTGACTGCCAACTCGCTGGCTCCCGTGCGGGAGGACATTGCCCCGGAACCGCTGATGCCCTCAAACCTGCCTGTACCGCCGTTCAGATCCAGCCGACCTGTGCAGGAGCCGATCTCTCCCTGACAGGAGTAGATGGCGTAGACCACGTCTGAGGTCCCCTTCGGGTGGATGGCGCAGCGTCCCTCGCCACGGGTATCGCCGTTCCCGACGTCGATCTCGTACAGCATCGGACAACGCATCATTGCGGCATCGAGCACCCCCTTGCCGGGTTCGGCATAGAGTGTTCCCTTGATCTCGCCCACAAACATGAGGGTCTTCGGCGCCACCTCATAGACCTTGCCATGTGCGTCCCAAGGGAAGAGCAGGGTGCTCGTGCATTCGTCCGCACCAGCGAAGCCACTGCAGGCGGCCAGCGTTGCTGCAACAATAATCCTTTTGACTGCAGTCCCGGTCGTGTGATCGGTGTGGTTTTTCATGCGAAATACTCCTTATATGTAAGGCCTTATGTGAGGGTCCGGCTCGGAGGCTTTTCAATAGCCCCTGGTGATGGGCGCCTTGCCCGAGACGCGGTTGATGGTCTGCGCGAACTTCTGCGCGCATGGGGGCGGCTTGAAGCTTGCCTTGAAGCCTTCCCTGGTAAGGTCCTCCGCAAGGATCGGCTGACAGTACAGGCCGTGGTTGGCCTCCTTGTCGATGCTGATGTTGTAGTCGTCGAGCGACAAGCCCGCGGTCAGGCCGCGATTGCTCGAGTAGGTCACGATCTCCGCCGAGACAGGTTGTTTTGGCACCGCAGGCGCCGGTGAACCGCTCGCGAGCAGTCGCACCAACGCCTCCTGTGTCTTGGCGACGATCATCATGTCGATGGTCTGCATGCTGAAATGGGGGCCGACGCTGGTCACGCGCGCTGAAACCAGGATCGGGTAGCTCCAGAGTCCGTTTGGTTCCCGATAGGTCAGCAGCCCCTTGCCCTGCGCGGCGGTGACGAAGAACCCCACCTTGGCCACGTTGGGAAAGATGATCACGGCATAGGCATCCTCGGCAGCGGCATGAGCCTTGGTCCGTATGTCGCCGGGTCCCAGGAAAATCCTCAACACGGCCGCTTCGGCATCGATCAGCTGTCTTTCCAGTGCGGGCTCCGGCTGGCAAATCGGCTGTGGAGCGGATGGCTCGTTTGTAAAGGTTTCGGGCTGCTGTGCAGCAAGGCTCAGGCTTGAGGACATCGCGAGGCCTAAAAGGAAGTAATGAAAGGGGAGGCGCTTAGTTGTATGGGTCATGGCCTGGGCTCCTGGCAAAATACTGTTCGGATCACTGGCTCCTGCTGTACATCAGGCACTGATCAAAACACGTCATATTGCCTCGCACCTTATTGCCAGTTTCATTTCATCGGACACTATGAAGTGTAGGCAATTTCGTGGCTATGCCGAGAGAGCAGAACCTTGAACTTGTTCAATGAATATCTTCCTACCGGAAAACTCGTACCGCGCTGACGGGGCAATGGGTGTGCAGCGGGAAAGGCGATTCCTCATGACTGTTGTCTCCGCCTACCCTTCAATTTGCTAGGCTCGAACAACCAGTCAGCGTAACAAGCGCGTCGGTTCCCGAACGCCGGTTGAATATGATGCAAGCATGGCTAAACTTGAACGAGTCATCAGGTCTTTCGGGATGTGTTCCGGAGTGGATGACCGCCGCCCATTGTCCGGGTCGCCCAGCGCGGGCCACAGGTGCCCCAGCACAACAGACGGATGGTCGGAGGAGGGGCCGGGATGTTGTCCTGCGGTTGCGGACGGTCTTGATTTGGGCCGTTCCACTCAGGATCGTCCTTTCCTGAAATGTCTGCTCGGCAAACCTTCTGGCAAGGGCGGACATGAAGCCTAACCGCAACGGTAAACGGCCGCGGATAGTGTCAAGGAAGCCTACGCTCGTGGCTAAATCGGTCGCGACGAATCTCGCCAGAAACGGGATGACCACCTTGAAAATGTGGGATTACCGTTTTCTTTTCAATGCATTAATTGCTTCTTCAAAAGGAGATTGTCATGAAAAGCTCACAAGATCTCAGACGACTTGCAGCCTATGGCCTCGCTGTTGCCTTGAGCGGAATGGCTCCGGCACTCCAGGCCGACCCGGTAACGCCTGCCTACCTTTACGCCCCATTCATGATGGGTGGCTACGGGATGGGACCCGGGTGGGGTGGCTACGGAATGGGCCCCGGATCGGGAGGCTACGGCATGGGGCTTGGATGGGGGGGCTACGGGGTGAGTCCCGGATGGGGTGGTTACGGAATGGGTCCCGGAGCGGGGGGCTACGGAATGGCTCGGTCGATGGGGGTACCCGGGATGGGTCACATGATGGGCGGCCCCGGGATGATGAGCCCCTATTGGGGAAGCGGCCTTGAACTGACCGAGGCACAAAAGGCGAGTCTCAGCAAGATCCGTGATGAAACCCGCAAAACGCATTGGGCCTTGATGGGCGAGATGATGGATCAGCAGGCCAAGCTGCGGGATCTGTCCGGTTCACTTCAGCCAGACAACAATGCGATCGAGGCGGCCAACAAGGAACTCAGCAGTCTCCGGCAGCGAATTATCGACAGCGCGGTGGAAGCCCATAAACAGATGCGGGCTGTCCTGACCCCCGAATAGGTCGAGCAGATTTATTTACAGTCACCGGCGGTTCGGATGGGCACCCAATGATTGATTAGGGTGTCCGTCGCTATCGATTGGCCGGATTGGGAAAAACTGGGCGGCACGCCGTGGTTACCACCAAAGCTCTTTCAGGCCTTTCAACATCATGACAATGCCCAGTCGCCGCTCAAACGGCTGCGGACTGGTGCCGACTGTCGAGGTATCAAATCATCCGTAAATGGAACCGCCAATGGGGGCGAGGCAGTTTGTGTCGGTCCCACGAAATTCGAGTAACGCAGCGCCAGTGAAATCAATAACTTGATTACCGTAAAGACTTGCGAGGCATGAGGAGGTTATTTTCCCTGCGTAAATCCTTTTCAATCAGTTCACTGGAGCAAGTTTATGAACAAGCCTTCAGGTTCACAAACAGAAATTCGGGTAACGCTGTCACGCATCGGGCACAAGGCGGTAGCCGACTCCGGACTCAGTGCGAATGTGGCGCGGCTGGGTTGGATTCCCCTCCAACTTGCGGCGTAAGCCTGTCATGTAGACACGCAGATAGTGGGTGTCCTCGGCGTGACTGGGGCCCCAGACTTCGCGCAGCAGTTGCCGGTGGGTGAGCACCCGGCCGGCATTGGCAATGAGCAGAGCGAGCAGCCTGTATTCGATGGGAGTGAGGTGGACCTCTGAGCCGCCCCGTGTGACCTGGCGGCGAGCCAGATCCACTGTGACCTCGCCGAAGGTAACCAGCGGCCCGTCGCCAGGTCACCCGGGGCGGCGCAGAGGTCCATCTCACCCCCATCGAATACAGGCTGCTCGCTCTGCTCATTGCCAATGCCGGCCGGGTGCTCACTCACCGGCAACTGCTGCGCGAAGTCTGGGGCCCCAGCCACGCCGAGGACACCCACTACCTGCGTGTTTACATGACGGGCCTGCGCCGCAAGCTGGAGGAGAACCCGACCCAGCCGCGCCACATCCGCACCGAATCCGGAGTGGGCTATCGTCTCGTGACCGACATGTGACTAGAACGGATTTCAGTTGCTCACCTCTGTCGCGCAGGACCGAGCGACCCCTTTGAACTGAGAAACGGACTGTGGCGGCAACTATCCTGACTGGCCATCCTTGGCCGTTTTGAGACAGTCAGTTCAGAGCCGCTTGTAACCGGACCACTGCGCCGCAC
>JBGSTQ010000041.1:0-15594 GCA_041736375.1 Thiobacillaceae bacterium | reverse complement strand
CCGCCGGCATGGCCGTCGTCGTCGCCACCCTGCTCGCCAGCCTCGATGCGCGCCAGCAGGAATCGGTGCTGATGCGCACCCTCGGCGCGCAACGCGCCTATCTGGCCAAAAGCCTGTGGAGCGAATTTCTGGCACTGGGGCTGCTGGCAGGTCTGCTCGCCAGCCTCTGTGCCGAAATCGCCATGGCGCTGATTGCCGGACGGCTGTTCGACTTGGCGCCGCAACTGCATCCCTGGCTGTGGGCGGTGCTGCCGCTGGCCGGTGCCGGCCTGATCGGCAGCGCCGGCTGGCTGACCACCCGGCATGTCACGCGCGTGCCGCCGATGCAGTCGATACGGGCGCTGAGTTGAGTGCCAGACGAGGCGTTCCCTCGGCCGTTCGGTTCGATGCTGTGCCACCGTCGAAGCGGATCTCGACGAAAGGTATTCGGCCGGGACCCGGAAGGTTCATTCCCGGGGCGGGAATCGGGAGGGACCGGGTCAGGACCGGGAGCTTACCGCCTGCACGCTCGGGTCGATGACCAATTGGTAGGTTCCGGGACTGATTTCACGGCCCAGCATCCGCAACAGCGGGGCAAGGTCCTGGCGCGCGCTTTGCTCGGGGGTCGCAGTGATGCGAATGTCCGGACTCTTGCCCGGGATCCAGCTGCCTGATCCGTTCAGGGTCAGCGGGCCGCCCATCGTGCTCAGCCGAAAGTCCATCCCGCTGCCCTTGCCGTTCATATCCAGCAAATAATTCCCCAAAGGACGAATCCGGCTCAGGCTCGAGCCGGCCGCCTTCCAGTAAGCCTGCGCCTTGCCGGAAGCTTGGCTGCGGTCAAAGCGCAAATCGTTGACCTGCAAGGCAAGCTGGCCCGAGAGGACGGCCTCCCGCAGTGTCGGGGTCAGTACCCCGAGCAGCGCGGCCGGCAACTCCAGTTTTGCCTCCTGGATGTAGGTTTCACCCGGACCCAGCGTGGCGTCCAGAACGGGTTTGTTGTCACGAGTGGATTGCGCCCGGACATGCAACTTCAGCGTCAGCAATTCTGCAGCGGCGATATGCCAGCTTACGGGAACCAGGGTCACCGCCTCGCCGCTGGGCAAAAGAGCCTGCAGGCTGCCTTCGCCTCGCCAGAATGTTCCCTTGGTGCCGGTCATGGCAAAGCTGCCCTGACTGGCGCGCTGCAGCAAGGCATCCATCCAGGTAGCGGGCAGCATGACCAGATAGGTGGCGACGAGGGCCAGGAGCAGGAGTCCGGTGATCAGTGCGCGCTTCATTGCTGGCTACCCGTCAATGTCAGGTCCAGCCTAGCCAGTCCGGCCTGTTCGCTGGCGGCGATGCGACACCGCACCACCACCACCCCCTGTCGCTCCAGATCAGCCAGCCAATCGATCCAGGTTTTGGTCGCCAGCGGTTGGGTGCTGAGTTGAATCTGATCGTTCGACACGGCAACAAATTGGGCGAAACTTCCTGCGATTCCGAAAGTTGCAGCCGAAGACTTCACCCGCTGTTCCAGGCCACCCTTGACCGAATCACCCATGCGTGTGCGAAGGCGCTGGATTTCCGCCGCCTGCACCCGCATCAATCGCAGTTCGGCGCGCTCGGCGGGCAGACGTTTGGCCAGTTTGGTTCGGGCCTCGTTCTGCGGCTCGTACAACAACCCGTAACCGAGAAGTACCAGCAGGGCGAGGCCGCCCCCCAATAAAAATATGCGTTCCCGGGTGCTCCGCCCAGCCAGATAGCCACGGATCCGGTCTAGCCTTTCATTGGCCATGGCTGCCCTCCTTCCCGGCGGCCTGGATGCTCAGGCGGATGCCCTCGCCCTTATCCCGCTCATCTTGCGAACTGATCGTCAGCCCCTGCGCCTCCGCTGCCGTTTTCAGCTGCTCGAGCCAGCCGTTGTCAGCCTCGTCTATCGAGGCGCTGAGTGCGCCTGCCTCGTAAGTCAATGTCCGGACCCGGATGTTGCCGAGCTGGGGCCAGGCCTGGCTGAGCCTGCCCAACAGGCCGACCACGGAATTCGGCGACGGAGCGCCGCTGACCGTCTGCAGGGTGCGGAGTCGTTCCGCGACCTGCCACGGTGGGTCGACGATGGCGGAATTGGCGGGCAGAGCACGTTCGGCCAGCACGCGCTGTTCCTGCTGGATGCTGGAATTTTCCCTAGCCAGCATCGCCCAATCGAGGTTGAGGCCGACCAGCTGAATGACCGCGAGGGAGACGGCGCCCCAGGCCACGGGTCGTGCCAGCCGGGTCCAATCCATGCGTTTAAGCCCCGGGGAATGGGTGCCCTGCAGCAGGCTCGGCAGTTCCGGCCACGGGGCGGTGCGCCAGTCCCACGGACCGTCTGCCTCGACCGTCCCTCCCAGGGCGGTGCGCCAGCGCGCCCAGTCAGGGGACCCGGAATTCTCGTCAAGATAGACGGTGATGGCTTGGGGATGTCCTCGCTGGGCCAAGGCCAGAATCAGGCCGACCGGAGGCTCGCCTTCGTCCAGGGGCATGCCCTCGCACTTGCCGAATCGCGCCAGCAGGTGGTTGCTTCGCCAGCAGACCGACCAGCTGCCCTCGGTCCAGGGTAGCAGGAGATATTCGGGCAGTGCGCTCTCGGGGTGAAGTCCAAGCCCGGCAAGTCTGGAAAGGATGCGAGCCAGCCAGGTCTCCTCGACAACCGCCAGGATCGCTTCTCCATCCTTGGCTCGATCCATGATCACGGCGTGGATGGCGTCGGCCTCGACCAGTGTCGCCGCCTCGGCGACGGCTGGCAGCAAGGGCGTCAGGCGGCGTTCGGGCAGGTCCGGCAGGGGCGTCTTCAGGCTGAGAACCAGGTCGCTGGCCAGAACCAGGCGGCAGTGTCGTGATCGCGGCAGATCCACCAGCTGGTTGCCGCTGCTTTGAATCCGGCCCTTGTCGTCCAGCAGCGCCCAGGAACAGTCCTGTCCATCCAGAAAGCTGTCACGCCGCAAATACAGGCGAAGTTCGCTCATAGCTCGGCCCTCCAGACAAGTTTCGGCAAGTCTTGTCCCTCCCGGCGATACATGGCCTGATTGCCGATGGCCAGACGTTCGTTCCGTGCGCGGGCCTGCACCAGAAAATACTGGCTTGATACGGATATCCCCGATGCGGGTGCCGTCACCCCGTTGGGCAAGGCCTGCTGAAAGTCCTGGGTATTGCGGTAATAAACGCGTTCCCGCTTGGCGACCATGGTGTAGGCTTCCTCGGAGCTCAGTCCCGCCACCAGCCCGACCAGGACCTCGGGGCTTGCCGTGTTGACGTTGATCGGGGTGCGGGTGGGCAGGGCGGTCAGATAGGGGCGCAAAACCACGAGCATATTGCGGTCCATGCCCTTCACGAGCAGCAACTCATTCACATTGACCAGGGCATGGTTGGCCGCCCGGTAGGGCGTCGGCAGGCTTTGGTAATACGCCGACTCGACGCTGTTCGAATCCAGCGGGATATCGTCGGCATCGATCCAGTCGGCAATGGCAACGGCCAGGTTTTCCGGCAGGCGCAGGGTTTTCAGCAGGCGAACGAAAATGGCCAGTTGCTGGTCGTCGATCTTGCCATCCAGCACCAGGTTATTCAGATTGAAGCGCCCATCCTGGTCTTCCATCCCGCCCGACACCCGATATCCTTCGGCCTCCACAGGGGGCAGCCGGGTCGCCCAGATCTCGCCAAGGTGGTCCACGCTGCTGTTGCGCGCATCGTCCAGAAGCACGGAGGCGCCCCATTGCTGGGCTGCGCGCAGAACCCAGTGGGCCTGGTCCAGCCGGGTCAGGTTTTCAAGCCGGCGCCATTCCACCCGCGAGCGGAACATGAAACTGCTGGCCGACAGCGCGGCAATGGCAACCACCAGCATGGCAACCAGTACGGCTGCGCCACGCTGCCGCGGTGCGAAGGCTTGCCTTGTCGGGTACGTGAAGCGCTTGCGCACCATGGATGAAGGATCGATGTTCACTTGAAAGTTGATCATTGCACAGCCAACACGCGTCGGATAGGCGTGCCATCCGCATCGGCTATCGTAAGCTCGACCGCGCGTGGAAGCGGGTTCCCCGTTTGAGCTTGCCACACGTTCAGCCACTGCCCTCCCGCGTTCAGGTACTTGAACGCGCAGGCACGCAGGCCGTCGAGCAAGGCAAATTCCTGCGGTGTATCCAAGGGGCTGTTTGCGTCCGGCCAGACCAGGCGACTCAGGGTTTCGCCCTCACATCGGTAACCTGTCCTCTGCAGGCCATGGTCCGCATCCTCCGGGAGCAGGCGCAGCAGGTGGAATTGCCCTGAGCCATCCTGTGCCAGCCGGGTATGGAATCCGCCACCGATCGGATCCCGGGGATCAAGACGGGTCGTGACATTGGATAGATCCGCATCCATCAATGCAAAGGCTGCGGCCAGTTCATTCAGCTTGTCCATTCTCGCGATGGCCTGTCGCTGCGTATTGAGCACGGCATCCAGCGCACGATAGGCCACCACGGCGAACAGGCTGAGCAATACCATGGCCACCAGCACTTCCATCAGGGTAAATCCGCGGGCGTATTTCATTCGGGCGATGTCAGAAATGCCGCACTGTGCTGCAGCGTTCTGCTCGGTTCCTCGCGGTCGGCCACGCTGACGTCGAGGCGCCGGAAGCGTCGATTGGGTGTGGCCTTGATCTCCTGACGCACGACGAATCGATGATTGGCGAACATTTCTTCGGACGTTGTGGCGCCGGGAGAGGGCCAGTCGCCCCGGGCCGTGCGTTCCGCCACGATGTTCTCGGCCAGCCAGAGCGCCAGCATGTGGTTGCGGTATTCGCCCACCCCTTCGATGCCCACACCCGAGGCCCGCAGGGCAGCGGTCAGGCCGATCGCGACGATGGCCAGGGCGACCAGCATTTCCAGCAGACTAAAGCCCTGGGCTGTCGATTTCACGAACCTTCCCCGACTGGCACGGACTTGAACTGGCCGGCCTTGCCAGTCACTTTGAAGCGGTCTTCACCAAGGACGATCTCCACCGCGAGATCGTACGTTGCGCGGCTGCCCAACGGCACCCGTTGACCGAACGCCAGGGCTTGTCCGTCCACCTGGATGCTGCGGATGGTCGTGCCGGTCGGCAATTGACGCGGATGCAGCAGATCGTCGCCGCGGATGACAGTCCATTCCGGCCCCTGATCGGTCAGTTCCCTCGCCTGAAACTCATAGCCACTCTCCCTGCCAACCCAGGCCAGGGGCATGCCATTGACTCCGGATTCCTCGTCCGCCAGCCCCAGGAGGATGGCCAGGCGATCGCCCTCCTCGCGCACCACGGCACGACTGTCCGGGCGCAGGGCGATCACGGCCACAGACAGACCCACCGAAATGATGACCAGGACGACCAACAGCTCGATCAGGGTGAAACCCCGGTCGATCGCCCGCCTGCAACCGCGCTCAGAGCATCCAGGAGCCGATGTCCGCATCCGTGCCCTCTCCCCCGGATTCACCGTCGGCTCCCAGACTGATGACGTCTATCTCGCCATTACGGCCGGGGTTGAGATACACGTAGGGATTGCCCCAGGGATCCTTGGGCAGTTTTTCCAGGTAGCCGCCTGATTTCCAGTTTTCCGGGATGGGGGTGATGGCCGGTTTGGTGACGAGGGCCTGCAGCCCCTGTTCCGTGGTGGGATAGCGGATGTTATCGAGCCGATACATTTTGAGGGACTGGATGATCGTGGCGATGTCCTGCTTGGCCGCGATGATGCGGGCCTCGTCCGGACGGTCCATGATCTTCGGCGCAATCATCGCGGCCAGTACGCCGAGAATGACCAGGACGACCATGAGTTCGATGAGGGTAAAGCCTTTGCTTCGCATAGATGACCTCTCAGGCATAACGTGTTCAGCGGACCAGACGATTCATGTCGATGATGGGTTGCATGATGGCCAGCACGATAATCAGAACTATACCGCCCATGATCAGGATGAGCAGGGGTTCCAGCAGTGCGGTCAGAGCGGACAGGCGGGTTTCGACCGCCAGTTCCTGCTGTCGTGCGGCATGCTCGAGTACGCGTGCCAGTTCGCCGCTCGCCTCGCCGCTGGCAACCAGATGCAACAGCATGCCCGGGAAAGCCCCGCTTTGCTTCAGGGCACGGCTGATGCTCTGCCCTTCCCTTACCCGTGTGGCGGCCTCGGCCGTGGCGCGACGGAATACTTCGTCGTCGAGGGACGCGCCGGCATAGCCCAAGGCGTTGACGATGGGTACGCCGCTACCGACCAGAACGGAGAGGGTATTGGCGAACCGGGCGCTGGCGAGGCCCGTGCGCAGGCGACCAATGACCGGCAGGCGCAGCAGAAAGTGGTGCCAGCGCAGGCGCATCGCGTCGATGGTCAGCAGGTAACGGGCGACAAAGATTCCCACAACAAGCAGGATGAGGCCGATCCACCAGGTCGCGCGGGCGAGATCGGAGACCAGGATCATGGCGCGGGTCAGCCAGGGCAGCGACTGACGGGACTGCTCGAATACCGCCACCACCTGGGGAACGACGTAGGTCAGGAGTACGCCTACGATCAGGCAGGCCACCACGGTGACGATGGCGGGATAAATCAGGGCGACCCCGACCTTCTGGCGCAGGGCCTGCCCCCGCTCCAGGTAGGAAGCGAGCCGCTCCATGACCTGTGGCAGGGCCCCCGCTTCTTCACCGGCCTGGACGATGGCCCCGTAGTAGCGCGGAAAGGCACGGGTGTGGCGGGTCAGGGTTTGTCCCAGACCGTGACCCGCGAGGACATCCTGATGCACGCTGTTCAATACGTCGCGCACCCGGTCCTCTTCCTGCTGTTCGACCAGGGCCGCCAGGGCGCGCTCGATGCTCAGGCCTGCCGTCAGCAGGGTCGAGAACTGCCGGGAAAACAGCGCCAGGGCCAGTGACGGCACCCGCCTGCCGCCCGCTCCGCTCTGTGCGGTGGCATCGCGCGGCGTGACGGCTTCGGCGAGCAGTCCCTGTTCCCGCAAATGGGCACGCACGGCGCGGGGATGGTCTGCCTCCAGTTCACCCCGGTGGCGTGTGCCCCGGGCGTCGACCGCCACATAGCGCCAGGCTGTCATGCCGCTTCCCGGGTCACCCTCAACACCTCCTCGATGGACGTTTCGCCCGCCAGCACCCAGCGCAGGCCGTCCTGTCTCAGAATCCGCATGCCATGGGACTCGGCATACTGGCGGACGAGATGCTCGCCCGCATTGTCGTGGATCAGCCGGCGCAACGGATCATCGATCGTCATGAGTTCATACAGGCCGGTGCGGCCCCGGTAACCCGTGTGATTGCACTGCTCGCAGCCCTTGGCCTGATAGACCTGTGCAGGAGGGGGGGAACTGTCGAGCACCGCCCATTCCTGAGGACTGGGGGTGTAGGCCGTCTTGCAATGGGGGCACAGCTTGCGGACCAGGCGCTGCGCCAGGACGCCAATCAGGCTGGAACCCAGCAGGAAGGATTCGATGCCCATGTCGGCCAGTCGGGTCACCGCGCTGGCGGCATCGTTGGTATGCAGGGTGGCGATGACCAGGTGACCGGTCAGACTCGCCTGAACGGCAATCTGCGCCGTCTCCAGGTCGCGGATTTCGCCCACCAGAATGACGTCGGGATCCTGACGCAGGATGGAGCGCAAGGCGCGAGCGAAACTCATGTCGACGCGCGGGTTGACCTGGGTCTGCCCCACACCGTCGAGGTCATACTCGATCGGGTCTTCCACCGTCATGATGTTCAGCTCGGTATGGTCCATGCGCGACAGGGCGGCGTACAGGGTGGTCGTCTTGCCCGAGCCGGTCGGTCCGGTGACCAGGAGAATTCCATGAGGCTCCTTGATCAGATGGTCCATCTGTCTCAGAACCTCTGCGCTCATGCCCAGCCGATCCAGTTGCAGAAACTCGGCACTCTTGGCCAACAGTCGAAGCACAACCCGCTCGCCATGGCCAGTAGGCAGGGTCGACACCCGCACGTCGATGGCCTGGCCGCCCAGGCGAATAGCGATGCGGCCATCATGCGGCAGGCGTTTCTCGGCAATGTCCAGGTCGGCCATCACCTTGATGCGAGAGGCCAGCGCGGCATGCAGCGCCCGCGGGGGTTCGAACACATCCTTCAACACTCCATCGACCCGAAAGCGAACCAGGGAACGGTTCTCGAAGGGTTCGATATGAATGTCCGAGGCCCCTTCGCGCAGCGCCTGCATGAATACCATATTGATCAGCTTGATGATGGGCGCGTCATCCTCAGTCTCGAGCAGGTCCTGAATGCGCCGGCTGTCCTGCATCAGGCTGGAGAGTTCCGCCTCATCGCCCAGTCCATCCATGAGGCCACTGGAGCCTCCGCCGTCGGAGTAGCACTCGGAGAGGGCCGCCTCGAATTCGTCCTCAGCGAGCAGGCTTACCGACAGGGGAAGACCGAACTCGCGGCGCAACTCCGCCAGCGCCTCCGGACGCGTGTTGGGTCGAACCTTGACCGCCAGGCCCCCAAACGGGTCCGGGGTGGCCAGCACGCCCGCCGCGCGGGCAAACGAATAGGGAATGCGTTTCAAGGCTGGACCGGGGCGGGTGGAACCGGGGTCTTCCCCTGGGCTGGGGCATCGCTCCGCAGATACAGGTGGTCGCTGATCAGGGGAGTCGTCACATCCGGCAGCATGAGCTTATGGCCTGGAGCCATCGCCTTCTCCTGGCCGAGGATATAGTCGTAACGCGGGCTGGTCACCGCGGCGGCATCCGCCGCCGTGCGCACGATCACCGGGCGCAGAAAAACCATCAGGTTGGTCTTGTTGCGCTTGCGGCTGCTGTAGCGGAACAAGTGACCCACGACCGGCAGGTCACCCAGCAGCGGAACGCTGTCCTCGCCGTCCGTCATCTGGTCCTGGATCAGACCGCCCAGGACCACGACCTGTCCGTCGTCCACCAGCACGGTGGAATCGATGGAACGCTTGTCGGTGGACGCCAGGGTGGGGTCCGTCCCCGGCGATTGACGGAGCTGGGACACTTCCTGGGCAATCTGCATGCGGACGGTGCCACCCTCGCTGATCTGCGGCTTGACCTTGAGGGTCAGGCCCACATCCTTGCGCTCGTAGGTCGTGAAGGGGTTGGTTAAGCCAGGAGATCCCGACG
This sequence comes from Thiobacillaceae bacterium, assembly GCA_041736375.1. Classification (GTDB taxonomy): domain Bacteria; phylum Pseudomonadota; class Gammaproteobacteria; order Burkholderiales; family Thiobacillaceae; genus Thiobacillus. Next base: position 6,534 of record JBGSTQ010000041.1, on the reverse strand, counting down.
TTGGCGTTGTATACGAACCGGTTGCGAAGGCCACGTTGGAGCCCACGGAGATCTTCGCCTCCTCGTTGTCCAGGGTAAGCAGGCTGGGGGTTGAAAGAATGTTGCCGCCCGCCTCCGTTTCCAGGGCGCGGGCCAGGATGCCGAGGTTATCGCCTTTGAGAAAACCGATCGTCAGGCCGCTCGCGATGCCGAGCAAGCCGGCCGTCGTGCCGGATTTGGCGGCAGCGGTGATGGTGCCGATATTGGTGGCGGGGGTGCTGTTGCCGAACAGTCCGCCCAGGGTATTGTCGCTGGACACGGTGCCGGCGCCGATCCACTGGATGCCGAATTCCGCCGCCTTGTCCGCCGAGACCTCGACGATGAGGGCCTCGATCAGCACCTGGGCGCGGCGCACGTCGAGTTTTTCCACGACCGCCCTGAGGTTGGCAAAGATCGCTTCAGGCGCAGTAATGATCAGGGCGTTGCTGCCTGCGTCAGCCTGGATCATGCCCGGCCCCAATTCCTTGCTCGAGGCGGACTGAGCGGCCGTAGCCGTCGCGGGCTGGGTGCTGGCGGTTGGGGTCAGGGCTGCCGTTTCCGACGACAAAATGCTGCGCAGCGTCTTGGCCACGTCCACTGCCTGGGCATTCCTCAGATAGATCACGTGGACATTGCCTGCGACGGGGGTGGGAACGTCCAAGGTAGCGGCGAGATTTTGCACCTTGCCGATCAGGCTGCGGTCGCGGCCGCGCACGATCAGGCTGTTGGAGCGCTCATCCACCCCAACCTGGAGGAAGTCGAGTGTGGAACCCACCTGCCCTTGCCCGGGCAGGGGCGTGAATACACGCGTTACCAGGGCGGAAATCTCCGCGGCGGAAGCATATTTGAGCGGGATCAGCACCGGTTCGTCGACAGTGGGAATATCCAGGCTGGCGACAACCTGTTCCAGACGGGCCAGGTTATCCGCGTAATCGGTCACGATCAGGGTGTTGCTGCCGGCGTCCGCATTGAAAACACCATTGGGGCCGACCAATGGGCGCAGCGCAACCTGGAGCTGGGTGGCTGATTCGTGCTTCAGCGTGAATACGCGCGTGACCATCTCACCGCCTACCCTGTTGCCACGGGCTTTGCCCTTGGCGGGAGTGGCATAGAATTTGGCATCCGCCTCCGGGACAATGCGCACCACACCGTTTACCTGTATCGCCGCATAGCCCTGCATCCTCAATGCCGCCAGCACGGTGTCATATGCAACCGTAGGACTGACCGGACGGGGTGAGGTGATTTTCAGTGTGCCCTTGACTCGGGGATCCACCACGAAGGTTCGCCCCGTCATCTCGCTCATGGCCTCGATGACCGAGCCGATGTCGGCATTGACGAAATTCAATGTGATCCATCCCTTCGGGGGTTCCTTGGCGGCGCCGGCAGCACCTGCCCAGAACAGGGATAGTGAGAGCACAAGGATGCTCAAGTTTCTCATGGGTGCACTCATTCTTGTTCCGCCCTGACTGGCTGAGGGGGACGATTGGTGATGGCCTGAGGCGACAATGCCGCTGGCGGAGCAGGATTGTCGCGCAGTTTCAATTCCTTTTCGACACCTGAACTGAGGAGAATCACGCGATCGCTTTCCATTTGCTTGAGAGTAACCCCGGGGACAACTTCCTCTCCGGGAAATACGTGCACGTCGCCGGTTCGGGTGCGAATCGTGGCAAACCCACCCCCTCGCAAACCCGCAAACACGCCGGTCAAGTGGAATCCTTCCAGAGTCTGTGATTCTACGTCACCGCCTCCAAACAATCGACTGACCGCGCCAGTGCCTGATACAGGCTGGGCAACAGTTGCAGAGGGTAGTTCAGCGACCGGGCGAGGCGCGGTGAGTTCAGTCAACCACCGGCCGGCCAGAATGATCGCGGCCAGAGTAAAGACAACAGTAAACAGACGAGCCGCCGAATCAAATAATGCCGGTCCGGACAAGGCGTGGAAGCGAAATCGTTCCATCTTCACGTTGCGAGCTTACTCCTTGATCGAATACGTGCTGCCATAAAACGGTGGCCGACATTGCGCCGCCAAACCTTGAAAATTGATCGGGACGCGGCCTGTTGTGCACGCCGAGCGTGCCCCCGGTGCCCAGAGTGAAATCTACTTGCTTGCAAGAAACTCGACCAGTGCATCGATATCGCCCGGAGCGAGGGTCTTGCCGACCTTGCGCATGGTACACATGCCGCTTTGATTCTCGCCGGCGACATATTTCTGCAGAGCGGATTTCAAATAGCTGGGCTGCTGGCCGGCCAGAGTCGGGATGGCGCGGCTGGTTTGGGTGCGTGGACTCCTGCGCACATAGCCCTTCGCATCGGGACCATGGCAGTCCACACAGGCAATGGCATAAACCCGTTCCGCCGTGTAGATCTTCTGCCCGCGGGCTGCCAGGGTCTGATCGCGAGCGGCAATGGCAGGGGTACCGGCCGGCTTCTGCCTGGCATAGTAATTGGCGAGAATGACCAGTTCCTGCTCCTTGTGCAGGGACGCGATCAATTCCATGGCATCGCTATCGCGCTTGTTGTCCTTGAAGAGTTTCAGTGCATTCATCAGATAGATTTCATATTGGCCGGCGATGTTCGGAAACTCGGGCCCCGGCGATTTGCCATCGACATAATGACAGGCGCTGCAACGCTGGATATGAATCGATTCCGGTGTCGGGCCTGCAACGGAATCCGCTCCGGCCTGCAGCGAAACAGACGAAAAAAACAGCAGGCCGGCGATTGTTTTCCATAAAGAAATACTCATGCCACTCTCTCCTGTCAGTAAAGCAGATCCCGTTCGCTGCCCGGGTTTCGCTGTCATGCCAAATTGCCATACACGCATGGTTGGGGTTCTGGAGCCTGTTGACACTAGTTGATGTCGTAGCGAGCGGACAGGTAAATCAGGAAGGTGTCGGCATTCTGCGGCGGGACCCCGAGTGAAAGCACGGTGGGCAGGTAGTCGACATTCGCATTTTTTGCCCAATCATCCTCATCGTAATTCTCGTACCAGATGGCGGCTCGCAAAGTGAGCTTTTCCTTCATCCTGTAGTTGCCATGCACCCCGATGGCAAACAGCCTGGACTCCAGATCGGGCAGGTCGGTAGCGTTCGCATACTGGATTTCCCCGGTGAACCATGAATAGACGGCCTCCGCACCGAGGTCGAGCTTATCGGGGATCGCCTTCCAGTTGACGCTCAGTCCAAACGTCTGGGTCAGGTTGCTGTCCGACTCCATCCATTCATTGCTGATCGGCGGCACGGGTATCCATTCGAGTCCCGTCTGGTCGGAACTGAACTTTTCATAGGTGTAGTAGGCGGAACCCGAAAGCGTTTCGCTGAAGACATAGTTGAGACTCGGGGTAATGGTCCAAGCTTCGGCCTCGGTTAGCCCCAGAACCATGTCGGGGTAGTCATCCTTGGCGTATTCGACGCCAAGGTTGAGCGACAGGTTCTGCCGCGGGTTGTATGACACATCGAATTCAAGCTTGTTGCGGTCGCGATCGGCCAGTTCGAATGGCTGCATAAGCGGGTGATTGGGGAATACCGGGTTGCCGATCGGCGGGGTCTGACTCGAGAGGGGGACAAAGGAGGACGCGTCCCGGGACGAATAGGAATACTTCAGGCTGCCTTCGACCGTTTCCAGCGGCTGCAGTTTGAGTTTGGCCCAGAACGTCGTGTCCTTGGTATCGTTCACCTGCTGATAGGTGTAGTCCATCTGGTCGTAATCGAATCCGCCGGACAGGTCGGCGTCCTTTGGCAGCCGGTAACTGAACTTCGCGCGCAGCAGGTTCTGTTCGAAACTGTAGGGAAGGTTTCGGCGACTGACCGGAGTCCCGGTGTTGGGGTCGATCGCCAGGATTGAATCCGTGATCACATAGTTGTAATTGTTGACGCTGGATTGGTTGTCGCGATTGCTGTACGTGTAGCTCGCGTCCAGACGAAGCTTGGGTGCGGGCCTCGAGCTGATAGTGAACTTGGCCAGGGTGGTGTCCACCTGGCCGTCCAGATTGGACGCCGGCAGTCCGGGTGTTGCGATGACCGGGTTGATGGTATACGGCAGGAAGGCCTGATCCTGAGTCAGGCGCCCGAAAGCCAGCTGGGCGCCCAAACGGGTGTGGTCCGTGAGCTGGTAGCCGAGATTCGCGCTGATCCGGTGGGACTGGTTATCCGGGGCTTCAGCGGTGCTCCCGTAGTCCTGCCCGGCCGCATGAGTGAAAGGATTTTGCCAGGTGATGGCTTCCTGGTCGTTCGTGAAAAACGAGCCGGTATAGGCGAGGTTGTACTGCAAGCGCTTGCCCTTGAAGCCCACGGCCAGACCGAAGTCCTCAGTCTTGTAACTGAAATCCACCGGCAAGATTGAGGTTTGGGAATAGCCGAAGGTGGCGCCCACATCCTTGGTGCCGTCCTTTTTCTCCTGGCGGAAAAAGCCGGTGATTTCCCACTGCTTCGCGGGGACCAGGGAGAATTTCACGCCCAGGCGATCGCGCTCGGTCTTAAGCGGGATCTTCTTCAGGTCGGTGCCCAGGGTCGGCATGGTGCCGGTGGTTGGACCGGGCACCCAGCCCGCCGGCAGTTCGAGCAGGCCTCCATCCTGACTGCGGAAGGGGCTGCGTGCATCCTGCTCGCGGTAATTGGGAATCTGGTCGTATTCGACGGCGATCCCGTATTTGCCTTGCTGGCCGCCATCGACGATCGCGCTGCGTGAATCCAGTCCCAGGTCGACGACGACGACATCGAGATAGCGTCCGTCGTTGCCGCGATAACGAACATCGCTACTGGCGTTGATCACGACGCCGTTATCCACTAGGCCGGTGTAGCGGCCAAAATGGTAGGAATCATCGGTTTGGTAACCGATCCCTGCCTCCACCCAACCGGACCAGCCTCCGGTGTCGGGACAGTCCTCGCAGGCCTTCGTCGTCGAAGACTTGACCGCTTCCTTCTTGACGGGGGCAGGAGCCTTGGCCGCCTCCTGTGCAACGGCAGGAGCGACGGCGGGCTTGGACGCCGCTTCCTCCTTGCTGGCCGGGGCGGCACCTTTAAGGATGTCCTGCGTCAGGACCGAGGCAGCGGCAGGCGGAGGCGCCGCACCCTTGGCGGCAGGCTCGCTCGGCGCGGTGCCCGGCGACGTGTTGCCATGGCATTTGGCGCAATTACCCTTGGTGGCGAAGGCCTTGCTCCCGTTGTGGCAGGTGAAGCAGTACTTGCCCTCGGTATGATCCTCAAAAGCAATCTTGGCGTTGCCCTTCTCCTTCTTGAAGATGCCGGTGTGGCAGTCTTTGCACAGGAGGCCCTTATCCGCGTGGACCTTGCCGGAGAAAATGACGGGCTTCGGACCGCCTTCGAAAGTAAGCTCCTCGTCAGACGGCACTGCGAGGGCCTGAGTGGAAACGACCATGGCCCACAAGACCGCCAGAAGGAAAACAAAAGCGTAGCCGGCCCCTTTTGGCCCCACCCTGCCGCTTGCTCTGGCTGCGCCGCATTCTTTGGCCGAATCGCCCGCACCCACGGCGGCTGCAAAGCCTTGCACCCGCGCCGCCATGAGCAACGCACATCGCACGGAGAATGTATCAGCGGGCATGTCCTGGTTCCTCGATCTGCTTTCGGCAATGCTTGTTCATCGTATGGGTCCCGTGTGCCGGTTTATCAGCGCAACAGGGTCGAACCTGACGGGTGGTTCGATCCATGCACGGCGGAGTGGCAATTCAGGCATCCCTTGACCTGCATATACGCACTGGGGAGTTTGCTGCCGTCGTAGCGGGCACTGGGGTGGCCAGACGGGTCATGGCACTGCTGGCACAACTGGGGAACGCGCTTCTTCAGCAGGGCCGGCTGGTTCGTGCCGTGGGGGGCATGACAGAGCGTACAGTCTTCAGCCGCGGGCGCGTGCTCCCAAAGGAACGGGCCGCGTTTCTCGGCATGGCAGGAAGTGCACTTTTCTCGGGAGGTCGCCTTCACCAGCAAGCCGGTGCCGTCTTCCCCATGAACGTTATGGCAATCGCTGCATGCCATCTTGCCTTCCCGCACCGGATGGCGGGAAGCCAGATGCAACTCGGACTCCTCGCTCTTGTGGCAGGTGAGGCAGACCCTTGGCTGCGTCGCGCGGTCCAGCACGGGATCCTTGCTTACGTGGATCGAGTGGCAGGAAGCACAGGCCAGCTGGTTGAATTCATGGGTGCTGCCCTTCCATTCAATGCGCTGGTGTGTCTCGTGGCAGGCGAGACATTTTTCATTCTGGTCCTTGACCGGTGTCCAGGCTTTCTTGCCGAAGTTGATGATGGAGCCGCCGCGCTTGTCGTTCTTCTTCGCCTTGATGTGAACACTGCCCGGTCCGTGGCAGCTCTCGCATTTGTTGTTCTCTCCACCGAACGGCGAGCGGGGATCCGCCCCCACCGCGTGCTTGGTCTTGAACAACGGGAAAACCGGGTATTCATTGTCCGCGTCGTGACAGCCGATGCAGGTGTCCACCCCATCCTTGGTGAAGGTGGCCTGCTTCAACTGGTCCATCGCAGCCTGTTTCCCCTCCGCCGTCATCGCAGCCT
>JBGSTQ010000035.1:0-14983 GCA_041736375.1 Thiobacillaceae bacterium | reverse complement strand
GCGCCTGGCCGAATCAAACCAGGCGGCCAGGGACATGCGTTTCCGCCGCGCCTGCCACAGGCCAAGCACCAGGACCAGTACCGCGCTCGCCAGCAGTCCGTGCAGAACGCCCGTTGAGGTACGCTGGATAAGGTCGGCCCGATGCGCGCCGGCGTCGGCCAGATGCGCGCCGCCGTATTGCAGCCGCGGATACTCGCGTACCGTGACGCCGTCGCGTTCGACGAATTCCTTGGCATAGAGTTGGATTGCCAGCGGCGCGGAATAGGTTTTTTCCGTCCGGCTGCGCAGCGGTTCGACGAACGCGTCGAACGCGCTCAGCACCTCGACTGCATACTGCGGCTTGTCCGGCGGGCTGTCTTCCAGTTTCGGACGGTAATGCAGCGAGTCGAGCAGGCCGATCACGACGAATACGCCCAGCACCATCGCCGCCCCCATCGCCATCGGCCGTTGTGCCACGCTGCGCCAGGGGGCGCGCAGGTGCTCCTGGCGGCGGATCCCCCACGCCAGCGCCAGCACACCCGCCAGCAGCAGAAAAATCAGCGCATCGGTCCACAGGATGACAGGCTGGAAATTCATTGCAGCCTGACCCTCGGGTCGACCCACGAGTAGGAAATGTCGGTGAGGATCAGGCCGACGATGTAGAGGAAGGAACCGAGGAACACCATGGCGCGGACGATGGAGAAATCCTGTGCCTGGATCGCGTCGATGGTGTAGCTGCCGAGGCCGGGGATGCCGAAGAACGATTCGGTGATGAGGCTGCCCATGAACAAGAGCGGCAGCACCACCACCGCGCCAGTGAGAATCGGGATCATGCCGTTCTTGAGCACGTGGCGGAACAGCACGCGGACCTCGGAAAGGCCCTTGGCGCGGGCGGTTCGCACGTAGTCCTTGCCGATCTCCTCGAGGAAGATGGTGCGGTACCAGCGCGCGCCGCTGCCGATGCCGCCGACGATGCCGACCAGCACCGGCAGCAGGATGAACCTGAAGCCGTCTATGCCGCCGGCGAAGCCGGAGATCGGCAGCAGGTTCCACAGCTTGGCGATGAAATACTGGCCCGCGATGATGTAGAACAGCCCCGAAATCGACATCAGCACCACGCACAGCACCACGCCCCAGACATCGAGATAGCTTGCGCGGAAAAACACCATCAGCAGCGCGAAGCTGATGTTGACCATCAGGCCGATGATGAACACCGGCAGCGCGATCGCCAGGCTCGGCCACATGCGGGTGCGGATTTCGTTGCCGATGTTGCGGCCGTCATCGGAGTTGCCGAATTCGAACGCGAACATCGCCGCCGAATGCTGAAAGTAGATCGTGTCGGTGAGCTTTTCGGCCCCCTCCGCGCGGGCGTTGAACAGCAGCGGCCTGTCGTAGCCGTGCTCGACCTTCCAGCGCTCGATCGCCTCGGGGGTGACCCGTTTGGCGCCAAGCTGCAATCGTGCCATGTCGTCCGGAGTGTTGACCACAAAGAACAGCGCAAAGGTCAGCAGATTGACGCCGATCAGGATCGGCACGGCATAGAGCAGGCGGCGAATCACATAGGCGAACATCAGGCGGTTTTCCTCTCACGCCGGCGCCAGGCGATCACCGCAGGCGCAATGACGGCGATCATGGCGGCGATCCCGAGGCCGATCGGCCACAGCATCGGATGGTTCCACTCCCTGCGTTGGTCCGCGCGCAGGGCGGGGTCGATGCGGCGGTACTTCAGGGTGTTGTTCGCCATCAGATTGGGTTTGACGTTGTGCACCCAGCCGTGGCGCAGGCCGAAAGACTTGGGATGGTAGGCGAAGATCCACGGCGCATCGCGGCGCACGATCTCGAGCATGGCGTCGATCACCTGCTGACGCTCGGGGCCGTTGTCCATGTCCTTCATCTTCACAAACAGGCGGTTGAACTCGGGGTTGTCGTAATTGGCCGCGTTCTCGCCGCCGCTGCCGACCTTCTTGTTGGGTCCGTACAGCAGGAAGAGGAAATTCTCAGGGTCGGGATAATCGGCGTTCCAGCCCCACTCGAAGAGCTGCGCATTGCCCTTGCGGATCTTGTCCTGGAAACGGTTGTAGTCGGTGCCGCGCACCACCAGCTGCACGTTGAGCTTGTCCAGCTGCTTCTTGATCCAGTCGAGCCGCGACTTGGCGTCCGGACCCGAAGCGGCGGTATCGAAATACAGCACCAGCGGCGCACCGGTTCTGGCGTCGCGGCCGTTGGGATAGCCCGCCTCGGCGAGCAGCCGGCGCGCGGTTTCGATCGAGTGCCGCCGGATCTGCCCATCGCGGGTTTCATAGACATAGGGATTGAGTCCGGCCTCGCCCTCGACATGGCCAAAAATTCCCGGCGGGATCGGCCCCTGTGCGGGGATGCCGCGGCCGTTGATGAAAATCGAAATGAACTCCTCGAAATCGAAGGCGATGGAGAGTGCCTGCCGCAATTTCTGGCGTTCGGGGCTGAGGCCGCCGATGACCGGATCGAGCATGTTGAAGCCGACATACCAGAGCGAGGTCGCCACCGTGGTCACCAGCCCGATCCCCTTGTCGCGCATGGCGTCGGTGAGCTGGGGGTCGCCGCCGCTGGAAAACTGGATCGCCTGGTCGAAGCTGTCGGAACTGATGCCGGAACTGTCGTAATAGCCCTGGAGGAATTTGCTCCAGTAGGGGATGGTTTCCTTTTCCAGGCTAAACACCGCCTCGTCGATCAGCGGCAACGGCTTGCCGGCGTCACGCAGCAAGCCGGCCACACGGTCCTCGTCGCTGCCTTCGGCAGGATACGTTTCACCGTGGAAATTCGGGTTCTTCTTCAGGACCATGCGTCGGTTGGGATCGTTTACCGCCAGATAGAACGGCCCGGTGCCGACCGGCTGCCAGTCGAGGTTGAAATTCTTTTCCGCCATGCCCGGCTGGGAATAGAACACCTCGGCTTCCCAGGGGATCGGCGCGAAAAACGGCATCGCCAGCCAGTAGATGAACTGCGGATATTTGCCCTTGACGGTGATGCGGTAGGTGTAGCGGTCGACCGCCTCGGCGCCGGCCAGGGGATAGTCATCGAGCGCCAGCAGCTTGTCCGGCTGCTCCTTTCCAGCCTGTACCAGGATGTCGCCGAGCTCTTTGAGACCGACGATGTAATCGCTCATCAGGCCGTAAATCGGCGAACTGAGGCGTGGATTGGCGAGGCGCTTGATCTGGTAGACATAGTCGGCGGCGACCAGCTCGCGTGTGCCCGTGTAGGGAAAGTCGCCAATCTGGGTCTTGTCTGCCACGGACGCGGCCTCGATCGCATGGTAGCGATAGCGTCCCGCTTCGTCCCTGGCGAAAGCCGGGTGCGGCTGGTAGCGAATCCCCGCTCGTATCCTGATTTCGTAAACGCTGCGGGCGATCCGCTCCGACGCCGCATTATCGGGAAGGCGGGTGCCCTGCGCATCAAAATAGGCCGGCTTCGGCAATTCGGCCGCCGTCAGTGGAATCAGCGTGTAGGGGCGCTGGAGAAAATGATACTGCAGCGGCGGCTCGTAGATCTGGCCGGTGAACTCGACCTCGTTGGAGCTGTAGGATCGCGCCGGATCGAGATGCTTGGGACGCTCGGAGAAGGCACTGTAGAGTACCTGGGCGTCGGCCTCTTCTCCCGCATAGGGATTGTTCCAGTCGCTGCCGCAGGCGCTTAGCAAAAATACCGTAAACAGCAGCGGGATCCGGCGGATGAACATCATGCCGCAAGTTTACCGAAGCACGCCTGTGGCGTCAGCCGTTATAATCGCGGCTGATACAACTCTAGCGAGACCGACATGGGATTTCTTGCAGGAAAGCGCCTGCTGATAACCGGCGTGATTTCAAACCGCTCCATCGCCTATGGCATCGCCGCCGCCTGCAAGCGCGAAGGCGCGGAACTCGCCCTCACCTATCAGAACGACCGCATCAAGGACCGCGTCACCGAGTTCGCCAAGGAGTTCGGCTCCAGCCTGGTGTTCCCCTGCGATGTCGGCAGCGATGAACAGATCAGCGCGCTGTTCGAGGAACTGGGAAAGCACTGGGACGGCTTCGACGGCCTCGTCCACTCGGTCGCCTTCGCGCCCAAGGAAGCTCTGGCTGGGGATTACCTGTCCGCGGTCACCCGCGAGAATTTCCGCATCGCCCACGACATCAGTTCCTACAGCTTCGCCGCCCTGGCGAAGGCGGCGCTGCCGATGCTGGAGGGTCGCCAGGCGGCGCTGCTGACAATGTCCTATCTGGGGGCGATCCGCTCCGTGCCGAATTACAACGTTATGGGACTGGCCAAGGCCAGCCTCGAGTCAGGCGTGTACTACATGGCGCAAAGCCTGGGCCCCAAGGGCATCCGCGTCAACGCCATCTCGGCCGGCCCGATCAAGACCCTGGCCGCCAGCGGCATCGCCAACTTTGGCGAGAAACTCGACATCGTCGCCAAAAACGCGCCACTGCGGCGCAACGTCACCATCGAGGAAGTCGGCAATGCCGCGGCGTTTCTGCTGAGTGATCTGGCGTCCGGCATCACGGGCGAAATCACCTATGTCGACGCCGGCTTCAACAGCACCGCCGGCGCTGAGCAGTAGGGGGGCTTCCCGAACAAAAAACGCGCCTTCGAGGCGCGTTTTTTATGGATTGATCAAGGCTGCCTGGACTACTGCTCGTCCAAAGCGTTGGCGCTGATCTTCACCTTCTGGCCGGCCTTGACCAATGCAACCATCGCCGCCAGATCGGCACGCTGCTGCGCCTGCTGCAACCCCGTCTCGATCGAGGCCTGGAGCATCGGGTCAACGGTCTTGGCATCGATGACACGGCTCACCCGAACGATCCGGAAGGCGCCATCCGGCGTGACATAGCCGGTATAGGCCGGAAGCTTGTCGGTGGCGACGCTGAACACGGCTTTGGCGCCGGCCGCATCCAGACCGACCGGAGCCTGGCGAGTGATCAATTGGAACGGCGACCAACTGACACCGGGTTCTTCACCCTTGGCCAGCGCCTTGATCGTGGCCTGGCCCTTTTCGCTGAGCAAACGGGTACGCTGTTCGCGCCGCAGTTTTTCCTCGATGCCGGCGGACACCTCCACCAGAGGCTTGCGCTGGGAGGGACGATGCTCGATCACGCGTGCCGCGACGAGCATGCCTGGAGCGACTTCTATGGCCTCGGTATTCTGCTTGCTCTTGATCGATTCGGCGCTGAACAGGCTGCGCGTAACCGCGACATGATTGAGCGGCGGCAACGCAGTTTTCGAGGTGATCCAGTCGGTGCGCTGAACCGGGGTCTTGACGGCCTCTGCCGCTGCGGCAAGCGAGTCGGCGCTCTCATAAACCAGATTGCTGAAGCTTTCCGCCAGACCGGCGAACTGCTTCTGGGCTTCCTGCTTGCGCAGCTCGGCGATGACCTGATCACGCACCGCCGACAGAGGCTGCACCTTGGCTGCCTCGATGCCGTCGAGGCGAATGATGTGATAACCGAAGTCTGTCTCGATCGGACCGCGAATCTCGTTCGGCTTCATGCTGAATACGGCCTCCTCGAAAGGCTTGACCATCATGCCCCGACCAAAGCTGCCGAGACTTCCGCCCTTCTCCGCCGAACCCGGGTCCTGCGACTCGGTGCGCGCCAGTTCGGCAAAGCGCGCCGGAGCCTTGACCACGGTTTCATATAGTTGAGTGGCTCGCGCCTTGGCCTGGGCACGAGCCGCCGCATCCGCGGCGTCAGCCGCGATCAAGATATGGCTGGCACTACGCTGCTCGGGCTGACCAAACTGGGCGGCATGGGCCTGATAGTAATCGGACAAAGCCGACTCGCTCACCGCAATTCCGCCCGCAACGGATTCCAGACTCAGCACCGCATACTCGGCACGAATCTGCTCGGGGACCGAGAACTCGACCGCATGCTCGGTGTAATAGCGCTCGACATCGGCGGCAGTGACCTTGACTTGTGATTCCACCGCAGCAGGGACGATATCCGTCCAGGCGATTTCACGCTGCTGGGAGACCAGCCTCGCAATCAATGCGGATGAAGTCTTTGAAGAAAAGGACGCCAGAGACACCGGGCTGGTCGCGACTTCGAGCATGAAGGACTGGCGCAACTCGTTTTCAAATTGTGCCGGGGTGCGGTTATTCTGGCGCAACACCGCCTCGTAGCGCTGCTGGGAAAACGCGCCGTTGTCCTGGAAAGCGGTGATCTGGGCGAGGAGCGAAGCGACGTAGGGATCGGGCGCGAGGAATTTCTTTTGTTGCGCATCGAGAAGCAGGGCTTTGCGTTCTATCAGCCGTTCAAGCACCTGTTTTCTGAATTCGGGCGTTTCCGTAGCGGCAATATCGAAGTTGGGGCCCAAAGCCTCGCGCATGCGCTCTGTCTGATCCTGTATCTCGCGCATGAACTCCTGGCGGGAAATTCCGGCATCGCCGACTTCGGCGATCACATTGTCGCGTCCCTGACCCGACATGTAGGAATCGATGCCGAACAGGGCGAAGGTGATTACGATCAAGCCCAGAATGACCTTGACGATCCAGCCCTGCGCCTGATTACGAATTGCTTCGAGCATATTGCTTACCTAAAAATTCACAACAGACGGATTTTCGCTCAATTCGAGTGTTGCGTCTAAAAACCGAGAGCGCATAAATGAAAAAAGGTGAACTTTCGTTCACCTTTTTTGATATTGGCGGAGTGGACGGGACTCGAACCCGCGACCCCCGGCGTGACAGGCCGGTATTCTAACCAACTGAACTACCACTCCATAAAACTGCTATTTCAAAACCTTGCTGGTGGGTGCTGAGGGGTTCGAACCCCCGACATTCGCCTTGTAAGGGCGACGCTCTACCAGCTGAGCTAAGCACCCGACAAAGACCGCGATTCTACGTTATTTTTTCGAGTCTTGCCAAGTGCCCAGCCCGCTTATTATTAGTTGACTGCATCCTTCAGGCCCTTGCCGGCGCGGAACTTCGGCACCTTGGCGGCCTTGATCTTGATGGTTGCACCGGTACGAGGATTGCGGCCGGAACGTGCGGCACGCTTGCCCACGTAGAAAGTGCCAAAGCCCACCAGCGTCACCATGTCGCCTTTTTTCAGCGCTTTTTTTACGGCATCGACGGCGGCATCCAGCGCACGACCTGCCGCTGCTTTGGAAATGTCGGCAGAATCAGCAATGGAATCGATCAATTCGGATTTGTTCACGTGTTGTCCCCTTCACTAAAGTGGCACAGGAAAACCCTGTGGGCGCTTTTATAGCAACCCGCAAAACCTTGTGTCAAGCGGTTTTCAGGGCAATGGACAAAAAAATCCCGCGTCAATCGCGGGAGTCAAAAATGGTATAAAAATTTTCTTAATGTTTGAGTGCGGCTGCCGTGTCACTGGAATCTTCTGGCACGGCAATTGCCGCTGACTCGGCTTCCGGTTCGTCCGACAGCGGTTCGGGAAGGTGTTCCAGAGCCAATTCAAGGACTTGATCGATCCACTTGACCGGATGAATATCCAGCCTGTTCTTGATGTTGTCCGGAATCTCGCTCAGATCCTTGACGTTTTCCTGCGGAATGAGCACGGTCTTGATGCCGCCACGGTGCGCGGCCAGCAGTTTTTCCTTAAGACCGCCGATCGGCAAAACCTCACCACGCAAGGTGATCTCGCCGGTCATCGCGACATCCGCGCGAACCGGGATGCCGCTCAGAATCGAAACCATCGACGTGCAGATTGCGATGCCCGCAGAAGGCCCGTCCTTGGGCGTGGCACCCTCGGGAAGGTGAATGTGGATGTCGTGCTTCTGGTAGAAATCCTCCTTGATGCCGAGTTTGCGCGAACGTGAACGCACCACCGACAAGGCCGCCTGGATCGACTCCTGCATCACCTCGCCAAGCTTGCCGGTGGTGATCATCTTGCCGCGACCGGGCAGCGAAACGGCCTCGATGGTAAGGAGCTCTCCCCCCACTTCGGTCCAGGCCAGACCGGTGACCTGGCCCACCTGGTTGTTCTTCTCGGCAATGCCGAAGCTGAACCGGCGCACACCGAGGAATTTTTCGAGATTGCGCGAACTGACCGTCATCTTGGCCTTCTGCTTTTTCAGCAGCAACGCTTTCACGGCCTTGCGGCAGATCTTGGAAATTTCGCGCTCCAGGCTGCGCACACCCGCCTCGCGCGTGTAGTAACGCACGATGTCGCGCAGCGCTGATTCGGCAATGCTGAGCTCGGCTTCCTTGATGCCGTTGACCTTGAGCTGCTTGGGTACCAGGTAGCGCTCGGCAATGTTGATTTTTTCGTCTTCGGTATAGCCCGAGAGGCGAATGACTTCCATTCGGTCCAGCAGGGGCGCGGGCAGGTTGAGCGAATTGGCAGTCGCCACGAACATCACATCCGAGAGGTCGTATTCGACCTCGATGTAGTGATCCTGGAAAGTATGGTTCTGCTCGGGGTCGAGCACTTCCAGCAGCGCTGCCGCGGGATCGCCGCGAAAATCCTGGCCCATCTTGTCGACTTCATCGAGCAGGAAAAGCGGATTCCGAACACCGATCTTGGTCAGGCTTTGCAGGATCTTGCCCGGCATGGAGCCGATGTAGGTGCGGCGGTGGCCACGAATCTCGGACTCGTCGCGAACGCCACCCAGTGCCATGCGCACAAACTTGCGATTGGTCGCGCGCGCGATGGACTGACCCAGCGAGGTCTTGCCGACTCCGGGCGGTCCGACCAGGCAAAGAATCGGCGCCTTGACCTTGTCGACGCGCTGCTGCACCGCGAGGTATTCGAGGATGCGTTCCTTGACCCTGTCGAGGCCGTAATGATCCTCGTCGAGAATCCGTTCGGCCTTGGTCAGATCGCGGCTGATCTTGGTCCGTTTCTTCCACGGCAATCCGACCATTGCCTCGATGTAGCTGCGTATCACCGTGGCTTCCGCCGACATCGGCGACATCATCTTCAGCTTCTTCAGCTCGCCCATCGCCTTGGTCTCGGCTTCCTTGGACATGGATGCCGACTTGATGCGCTTCTCGAGTTCTTCCAGCTCGGCGCCTTCTTCGATATCGCCAAGTTCTTTCTGGATGGCCTTGACCTGTTCGTTCAGGTAGTACTCGCGCTGGCTCTTCTCCATCTGGCGCTTGACGCGGCCACGAATGCGCTTTTCCACCTGGAGGATGTCGAGTTCGCCCTCCAGCAGGCCGAGGAGGTGCTCCAGGCGCTTGTTGACGCCGATCATCTCCAGGACTTCCTGCTTCTGCTCGAGTTTCAGCGGCAGGTGAGCGACTATGGTGTCTGCCAGGCGGCCGCCTTCGTCTATGCCCGACAGCGAGGTCAGGATTTCAGGAGGAATCTTCTTGTTGAGCTTGACGTACTGATCGAACTGGGTCAGCAGGGCGCGGCGCATCGCTTCGACTTCAACCAGTTCCTCGCCCTCGGGGGGAAGGATTCGGGCCTGCGCAGACAAATGGGTGCCGACATCGGCTACGGCCAGAACACGGGCGCGGTGGTTGCCCTCGACCAGCACCTTGACGGTGCCGTCAGGCAGTTTGAGCATCTGCAGCACGGTCGCCACGCTGCCCGTGTCGTAGAGATCTTCAGGAGTGGGGTCATCCTGCGCGGCGGTCTTTTGCGCCACCAGCAGAATGTGCTTGCCGGATTCCATCGAGGTTTCGAGCGCCTTGATGGATTTGGGGCGGCCGACAAACAACGGAATCACCATGTGGGGGAACACCACCACATCACGTAGCGGCAACAAGGGTAAATCAACCTGATCCATACTTTCGTTGTCGCTCATGTCTTCAGTTCCTGGATAGGGTTAGGGGTAATCGGCACAACACGAGGTCATGCCAATCCGAAACATGGGGGGCCTTGTCTCGAATTCAAGTAGGCAGACACGTTGCATCAGCCTTGGCCTCAGGCGCCGGCCGCGAGCGACTGGTCGCTCTGATCGGAATAAATCAGCAGAGGTTGGGATTCGCCCTTGATCAGGCCCTCGTCCACCACGACCTTGCTGACGCCCTTGAGCGAAGGCAGGTCGTACATGGTGTCGAGCAGCGCATGCTCGATGATGGAACGCAACCCGCGTGCACCGGTGCGCCGTGCCAGCGCGCGCTTGGCAATGGCATCGAGCGCGGCATCGCGGAATTCGAGTTCCACGCCTTCCATCTTGAACAGTTTGGCAAACTGCTTGGTCAGGGCATTCTTCGGCTCGGTCAGAATTTGCACCAGCGCCGCCTCATCCAGTTCGTCGAGGGTGGCCACAACCGGCAAACGGCCGACGAATTCCGGGATCAGGCCATATTTGATCAGGTCTTCGGGCTCGACCTGATGCAGCAATTCCGCATCACGCTTGGTCTCGTCCACGTTCTTGACCTGCGCGCCAAAACCGATGCCACCCTTTTCGGTGCGGCCGCGAATGACCTTTTCCAGACCGCTGAACGCACCGCCGCAAATGAACAGGATATTGCTGGTGTCGACCTGGACGAATTCCTGATTCGGATGCTTGCGTCCCCCCTGGGGCGGGACGGAGGCCGTGGTGCCCTCGATCAGTTTCAGCAGGGCCTGCTGCACCCCTTCCCCGGACACATCGCGGGTAATGGAGGGGTTGTCGGCCTTGCGCGAGATCTTGTCGATTTCATCGATGTAGACAATGCCCTGCTTGGCCTTGTCGACATCGTAATCGCACTTTTGCAGCAATTTCTGGATGATGTTCTCGACGTCTTCACCGACATAGCCGGCCTCGGTCAGGGTCGTGGCATCCGCAATCACGAAAGGCACGTTGAGGAGACGCGCCAGCGTCTGGGCGAGCAGGGTCTTGCCCGATCCGGTGGGACCGATCAGCAGGATGTTGCTCTTCGCCAGTTCGACGTCACCGCTGCCCGAGTTGGTGCGCAAGCGCTTGTAGTGGTTGTACACCGCAACCGCCAGTGCCTTCTTGGCCTGTGTCTGGCCGATCACGTACTGGTCGAGAATCTCGCTGATCTCGTGCGGGGTGGGCAGATCGGAACCGTTGCCCTTCTGGTTCTGGGCCTGCTGGATTTCCTCGCGAATGATGTCGTTGCAGAGCTCGACACACTCGTCGCAGATGAATACAGACGGCCCTGCAATGAGCTTGCGTACCTCGTGCTGGCTCTTGCCGCAGAAGGAGCAGTAGAGGAGTTTGTCGCCCGAGGCTTTATCCGACATGCTAGTTCCTTGTGTCCATTGCGTCGCTGCGGGTGGTCAACACCTTGTCGACCAGACCGTAATTCACCGCTTCCTCGGCGCTCATGAAATTGTCGCGATCGGTATCGCGGTCGATCGCTTCGATGCTTTGCCCGGAATGCTTGGCGAGCATCTGATTTAGACGCGCTTTGAGGTAAAGAATTTCCTTGGCGTGGATTTCGATATCCGAGGCCTGCCCCTGAAATCCGCCCAGAGGCTGGTGAATCATCACGCGCGAATTCGGCAGACAGAAGCGCTTGCCCTTGGCGCCCGCGGTCAGCAGGAACGAGCCCATGCTGGCCGCCTGGCCGATGCACAGCGTCGACACGTCGGGCTTGATGAACTGCATGGTGTCGTAAATCGCCAGGCCCGCGGAAACCGATCCGCCCGGCGAATTGATGTAGAAGTAGATATCCTTGTCGGGGTTCTCGGACTCGAGAAACAGCATCTGCGCCACGATCAGGTTGGCTGTCGAATCGTTGACCGGCCCGACCAGGAAAATCACCCGTTCCTTGAGCAGGCGGGAATAGATATCGTACGCGCGCTCGCCACGACCGCTTTGCTCGACGACCATGGGCACCAAGCCCAGACCTTGAGGCTCGATCATGCCGCGCTCGAACTCAAAATTGTTACGTTGCATCAGGCACGTCCCATCAGTTCTTCAAAAGAGGTTGCTACTTCTTCCACCTGAGCCTGACCTACGGCCCATCCTACCACATTCTCCTCGAGGGCCAGGGACTCGATTTCCTGCATCCGCTCGGGGTTCTGGAAGTACCACTTTACCACTTGCTCGGGCTCCTCGTAGCTCTGCGCCTGTTCCTCTATCAGCGCACGAATCTGCTCCGGCTGAGCCACCAGCTTGTGCTTCTGGACGATCTCGGCAAGGATCAGACCGAGGCGCACCCGCCGCTCGGCCTGCCCAGTGAACATATCGGCAGACAACTTGGCAGTCTGAACCCCGCGCGACTGCATATCGGCTTCGGTCATGCTGCGCAGACGGTCGATTTCCATATCGATCAGGCTGCGCGGGAGCTCCAGCGTGGATTTCTGCAGCAGCAGTTCCATCGCCTGGTCCTTCAAGCGCGTCTGAATCCGTCGCTTGACCTCGCGCTCGAGGTTGGCCCTGACTTCATCCCTCAGCGTGTCGATATTGCCATCTTCAACACCCAGCGCGCGTGCAAAATCGGCGTCGACCGGGGGCAGCACCGGCTGCTGGACCTCCTTGACCTGCACCTCGAAGTGCGCTTCCTTGCCTGCCAGTTCCCTGGCCATGTAATCGTCAGGGAAAGTCAGATCGAATGCCTTGCTCTCGCCAGCCTTGAGGCCCGTCAGGTTGCCCTCGAACGCCTTCAGCAGACGGCCCTCGCCGATCACAGCGGAGAAGTCCTCGCCCTGACCACCGGCAAAGGTCTCGCCTGCGATCGTGCCCTGATAATCGAATTTCACCAGATCGCCCTCGGCGGCCGCGCGCTCCACGGCTTCGAACGTGCGGCGCTGCTTCTGCAAAACTTCGAGGGTCTTGGCCACGTCCTCGTCGCCGAGATTCACCACCGGCCTGGCAATCTTGCTGCTCGACAGGTCGTCAATGCGTACCTCAGGGTAAACCTCGAAATTGGCGCTGAACGTCATCTCGCTGCTCTCGTTGCCACCGGCCTTGGGCTCGAAGCGGGGATAACCGGCGATCTTCAGCTGATGTTCCTGCACCGCCTCGCCGAATCGCTTCTGCAGCGCTTCACCCAGCACCTCCTGGCGCACGCCAGGTCCATGCTGACGCGCGACCACGCTGATCGGAGCCTTGCCGGGGCGGAACCCGTGCATCTTGACGGTGCGCGCCAGTTGCTTCAGACGATTCTGTACTTCGCCTTCCAGCTGGCCCGTGGGCACGCTGATATCCAGACGCCGGGCCAGACCCTCGAGAACTTCAAGATTTGCTTGCATGTAAAACTTCCTGGGAATATGAGTTAAAGGAACGCTGCTCGTATGATGATGGTGCGAAAGGGGGGACTCGAACCCCCACGCCTTGCGGCGCTGGAACCTAAATCCAGTGCGTCTACCAATTCCGCCACTTTCGCGGCCCGGCCGCAAATTTATCGACCAATAAGTGTAATATAATCAATACGATGCTGTCACCCAAGCTACACGGGTATCTGGCCTAAGTCATTATTCCCACTCTGTTTTTTCTTGCCCGGTGCCTGTCGACCATTACGAAAACTTCCCTGTCGCTTCATGGCTGCTGCCGTCACGGCTCAGAAAACCCGTCGAAGCGATCTACCACTTTGCCCGCTCGGCCGATGACATCGCCGACGAGGGCGACGCTCCGGCGGCCGAGCGCCTGGCCCAATTGGCACGGTATCAATCCTGGCTCGACGAGATCGAGAACGGCAAGACACCCGAGCACCCGGTATTCGCCCCGCTTGCCGCCGCTGTTCGCACCCACGCTCTGCCTCTGGCGCCATTCCGCGACCTGCTGTCGGCTTTTGCGCAGGACGTGGAAAAAACCCGCTATGCCGATTTTGGCGAGGTCATGGATTATTGCCGGCGTTCGGCCAATCCCGTGGGGCGGCTGGTGATGCATCTGTACGGCGATCGCGACCCGCGCCATCTGGCCTATTCCGACGCCATCTGCAGCAGCCTGCAGCTGATCAACTTCCTCCAGGACGTCGCGGTGGACTTTGCCAAGAACCGGATCTACCTGCCACAGAACGAGATGGCCAGATTCCATGTCAGCGAAGCGCAGATCGCCCACGGCGACAGTGGCGGCCTGTGGCACATGTTCATGCAGCAGCAGATCGAGCGCACCCGCAAGCTGCTGCAGGCCGGCGCGCCCCTTGGCAAGCAACTCAAGGGTCGCATCGGGCTGGAACTGCGCATGACCATCCTCGGCGGCGAAAGCATCCTGCGCAAGCTGCACGCGGACCCCTCCTGCGTATTTCATGACCGCCCGGTGCTGGACAAGCGGGACTGGATGGTCATGTTCGGCCGCGCCCTTTTTTGACTATGGATCCCCATCAATATTGCCAGGACCGGGCCGCCGCCAGCGGCTCGAGTTTCTATTACAGCTTCGTTTTCCTGCCGCAGGAAACCCGGCGGGCGATCACGGCCTTTTATGCCCTATGCCGCGAACTCGACGACGTGGTCGACGAATGCCACGAGCGCCTGGTCGCTGAAACCAAGCTGAACTGGTGGCGCGATGAAATCGAACGTTTCGCCACCGGCCGGCCCGAACATCCGGTTACCCTGGCGCTGCGCGACACCCGGCCTGGACGTGCCCTGTCGCAGAATCTGCTGCTGGAAATCGTCGACGGCATGGCGATGGACCTCGACATCATCCGCTACCCGGATTTCAAGTCCCTGCATCTGTATTGCTATCGCGTTGCCGGCGTGGTCGGCGAAGTGGCCGCCGACATATTTGGCGGCCGGCGCGGCGACGAGGATCGTGCGGTTCGGCGCTACGCCCATGAACTCGGTCTGGCTTTCCAGCTCACCAACATCATTCGCGACGTCGGCGAAGATGCGCGACGCGGCCGGATCTACCTGCCGCAGGACGAACTGGCGCGTTTCGGGGTGAACGAGGCCGATATCCTGCAGGCGCGCAGCACGCCCGAGTTTTCATCCCTGATGCAGTTTCAGTACGAGCGTGCCATGACGCATTACACCAACGCGCTAGCCGCGCTCCCGGCCAGTGCGCGCCGTGCACAGCGCCCCGGACTGGTGATGGCCGCGATCTATCGCACCCTGCTGGAGGAAATCCGGCGCGCCGGCTTTCCGGTGCTGCAGGCACGGGTATCGCTCACCCCGCTGCGCAAGCTCTGGCTCGCCAGCAAGACCTGGCTGCTCGCATGAAGCAGCGCGTCGCCGTCATCGGC
>JBGSTQ010000010.1:0-18744 GCA_041736375.1 Thiobacillaceae bacterium | reverse complement strand
ACCCTGCTCGGCTGGCTCGGTGCCTGGCTGACGGTTGCCCGCACCCTGCGGCAGGTCGAATCCGCGCGTTGAGGCCGGCTCGCTGCGGCCGGCACGGAACTTCTCCCGCATTTAGCACTCTCTTTTCGCGAGTGCTAAAATAGCCGAAACTTGTTTGAACAAGGAAGCCTTGCCACCATGAATCAAACATTATCCCTGCCCGTTCCGGCAGCCTACAGCCTGGAAAGCTATATCCAGACCGTCAATCGTTATCCCATGCTCAGCGCCGAGGAAGAGCAGAACCTGGCACGTGCCTGGCACGACCGCGAGGATGTCGAAGCGGCCCGTCAGCTGGTGTTGTCGCACCTGCGTGTGGTGGTCAGCGTGGCGCGCCATTACCTCGGCTACGGCCTGCCCCACGCCGACCTGATCCAGGAAGGCAATGTCGGGCTGATGAAGGCAGTCAAGCGCTTCGACCCCGATCGCGGGGTACGCCTGGTGTCGTTCGCGCTGCACTGGATCCGCGCCGAAATCCATGAATACGTGCTGAAAAACTGGCGTCTGGTCAAAGTCGCCACCACCAAGGCGCAGCGCAAGCTGTTCTTCAACCTGCGCAGCCTGAAGCAGTCGCTCAACGCCCTGACGGTCGAGCAGGCCGATGCGATGGCGCGCGAACTCAACGTCAGCCGCAAGGATGTGCTGGAAATGGAAACCCGGCTGTCCGGCCACGACGTGTCGATCGACCCGACCGTGGACGATGGCGAGGAGAGCTACAGCCCGCTGGCCTACCTGGCGAGCCCGGACGAAAACCCGGCGCAGCAGATCGAGCGCGAACAGACCGAGCGCTTGCGCCACAAAGGTCTAACAACCGCCCTGGAAAATCTGGACGAGCGCAGCCGGCGCATCATCGAGGCGCGCTGGCTGACTGAGGACGAGGCCGCCACTCTGCACGAACTGGCCGCCGAATATGGCGTCTCCGCCGAGCGAATCCGGCAGATCGAAGCGCGGGCCCTGCAGAAGATGCGCGCGCTGATCCCTGCCTGAGACCCATTGCCTGCGCAGCGACTCCCCGCTGCGGCGGGTGCAGGGATACCCGGTTCAGCCAGCCTTTCGGCTGGCTGAACTGTTTGGTCAAGCGCTGTTTTGTGGTGCGGAATACCAAAATCAGGAATTTTTGCGGCGTGTGAGCCGATTTATGCCGGGATTTGGTAGCATCGGGGCCATTCGAACACTAACCAGACCGCATTCCGTGTCCCGGCTTTTCCCATCCCTGCTCCGACAGCCGTTGACGCGAGCGACCGCGAACAGGACAGGGTTCGCGCATTGCCCCCCTTCCCGCATGCCACGCGCTTGCATGGACGTCATCGTTGCCCTGATAGGCGTCGTTATCGTCCTGCTGCCTTTCTCTACGACCGCGTCCCCGGCTGGCGATGGCATGGACATGAACGAGCCGGCCGGATTCCTCTCCGGATCGGCGGCAAGGTTTGACTACGGGCCCCTTGTCGCCCGTGCAGTCGCCGCAGACGAGGCCGATGCGGCGCAGACACCGACCTACCCCTGGCGCGGGTCAACCCCCGAGGCGCCCGACTGGCGGGGTATTCGCCGCGATACCGGCTACTTCCTCGGCTATCAGTTCGCCGTCATCGGCATCCTTTATTTTGCCCCGGAGGACGTCTCGGGATGGAGCGACGACGACAAGGAGGAATACAGTTTCGACAAGTGGTGGGACAACGTCAGTAATCCGGTGGTACGCGACGGCGATGTCTGGTGGATCAATTACATCACTCACCCTTACTGGGGCGGCACCTACTACATCCGCGCGCGGGAACGCGGCCTGAACCGGACCCAGGCCTTCTGGTACTCGGCGCTGTTATCGACGCTCTACGAGTACGGTGCCGAAGCGCTGTTCGAGCCGGTTTCGGTCGAGGACCTGCTGGTCACCCCGCTGCTCGGCTCCCTCGTCGGCGAATACCTGTTCACGCCGCTGCGCAAACAGGTGCGCGCCAAGCCCGGCCCACTCGACTGGTCGGACAAGACTATCCTGGTCCTTACCGATCCGCTGGGCGTGCTGAACGCCGGAACCGACCGCCTGTTCGGGGTCAAGACTACGCTGGAACTGCAGCCCATCGGCACCCGATTGCAGGCACTGCCCGGCAGTCCGGAAAACCCGGGGTCCGTCAGCCCGATGAACTGCTGCAAATCCGCAGGGGCGTGGGGGCTGGAACTGCGCATCGACTGGTAGCCTGTCGCGGCTTTCAAACGACGAAGCCCCGCACTGCGGGGCTTCGTCGTTCAAGGCCGTTCGCCGCTCAGAAAAGCGAGGCGATCAGCACCGATAGAAGGCTGAACCAGGCCCAGAGGATGAGTCCGGTCACCAGCACCAGGGGGAGATTCTGAAAGGTCAGATACTTTTTCACAGCGCGCTCCTGAAAGTTAAGTGAATTCTAATTTATTCATCCTTGTCGCTCAAGCGGCGGGTCGGCAGCAAGGGGTCGTCGTCGTCCATC
Source organism: Thiobacillaceae bacterium (assembly GCA_041736375.1). Lineage (GTDB taxonomy): Bacteria > Pseudomonadota > Gammaproteobacteria > Burkholderiales > Thiobacillaceae > Thiobacillus. The sequence goes on along the minus strand of JBGSTQ010000010.1, from coordinate 16,258 downwards.
AGGATGCGTTCTGCCGGACCTTCGAGGTCGTCGAACTGGCCGCTGCGGATCGACCAGAAAACACCGACGACGATCAGCAGCACGAAAATCCCCGACAGCAGGAAAAGAAAACCGGTGATGCCGCTCATGGCAGCGTCAGTTCCCGGGTGTCGCGATAGCGCATCTTGTCGCCCTGTCGCAGCTGCAGTTCGGCGATCCAGCGTCCTCGCTCCGGCAGGCCCAGATTGCCGACATAGACGCCACTGCCCGCCGCCTCAAGCAACACCGTGGCATGCGCCCTCGGCGCACCCGGACGCAGCAGGACGATTTCTGCACGCAACTGGCCTAGCGGCAGACCGGTGCGGTCCCTCACCCTCACCACCACCGCCTGTTCGGGGCCAAGTGCGGGATCCAGACCTTCCACCTCCACCTTCCAGCCCAGTTGCATTTCATCGTGGCTCTGGGTCAGCGCCGAGGAAACCGCCTTGGCGGCATCCTGGTGGTGCGGCACCACCCCGGAAAAACCGCTGTACACCCGATTACCCTCGCTTCCCAGCCACCAGCGCGCAACCGGTTCCGGCAGCCCCTGGGTGGCGATGTAAAGCAGCAGGCCATTGATGATCGCCAGACCGGCGAAGAAGGCGATCAGCAGCTTGGGAACCCAGTGCATGCGGCCCGGGGAACGCTGCCGCTGCTGGGTCAGGATGTAGAGCACCAGGCCCGCCGCCAGAAACACCGAGATGTGGATGGCGACGACATCCAGCCCTGGCCAGCGCCCGACAATGGAAAGAAAGTAAACCAGCAGCGGAATGCAACTGGCGAGCAGGGCACGCAGCACCGTGGGCAAACCGCGCAAACGACCACCCGCCCAATACAGCAGCAGCACGGCGGCGAGGCCGCTGAACAGGGTGAAGAGCGTGGTCATGGTCGTCTCTGCGGGGTGTCGAAGCGCACTTGCTCGGCGCGCGCCTCGCCCAATTTGCCTACAGGCGTGATCAGCAGCTCGAAATGCTGGGTGCGGGCGGCCAGTTCGGGCGGCAAACGGACGCTGGCCTGCACCAGCGCACTGTGGCCCGGCTTGACCCGGACCTCGTCGAAGTTGCCGAGATCGAGCGCCTCCGCGGGAATGCCGCGGGCACTGATGCGATAGGTGACATCCTCGGCCGCCTTGTTGGTGATGCGGATCTGGTAGCGGTTGCGAATATCACCGTCGGACAGCACGACGTAGAGCGGCTGGCGGATCTGGTTGATGGCCCGGTCGAAGCTGCTGCGGGTGGCGATGCTGAAGACGAGATAAGCGCTCATCGCTAGCAGCGCCACGCCGTAGCCGATGGTTTTGAGGCTCTTCCAGTTCAGCGCGGGCTTGCCCGGCTGCGCCTGAGCAAGGTTGGCTTCCGAGTCATAGCGGATCAGGCCGCGCGGGAACTCGAAGGAGTCCATGATGGTGTTGCAGGCGTCGATGCACAGCCCGCAGGAAATGCACTTGTATTGCAGGCCATCGCGGATGTCGATGCCGACCGGGCAGACCTGGACGCACAGACCGCAATCGACACAGTCGCCGAGGCCTTTTTCATGACGCTCGGCGAGGGTGCGCTGGCCGGCTCGCGCCGAGGCGCGTCCATGCTGCGCCTCGCCGCGCCTGGAATCGTAGTGGACCGCCAGCGTTTGCGGTTCGTACATCGCGCTCTGAAAACGGCCGTAGGGGCAGACATAGGTGCAGATCTGCTCGCGCATGAGGCCTGCCGCGGCATAGGTCGACAGCGCCAGGATGCCGGTGGTGATGTAGGCGGCCAGCGCCGCCTGGCCGGTAAAGAATTCCACCACCAGCTGCGGGGCATAGGCGAAATAGAGGACGAAGGTCAGCGCCGTCCAGAATGACACCGCGAGCCATGCGGCGTGCGTCAGCCCGATCTTGAGGGTCTTCTCCCGGTTCCACGGCTGTCGATAGAGGCGGATGCGCGCCGGACGTTCGCCCTGGATGCGGTGCTCGATCCAGATATAGAAGTCGGTCCACAGGGTCTGGAAGCAGAAATAGCCGCAAAACGCGCGGCCGACCAGACCGGTGACGAAGAACAGCAGGATCGCGGCAATGAACAGCAGCAGCGCCAGCCAGATCACATCCTGCGGATAGACCGTCAGCCCGAAGATCAGGAAACGGCGTCCGGGCAGGTCGAACAGAACCGCCTGGGCCGGCGCGTCATGGCGTGTCCACGGCAGCCACGGCAGGAGGAAGTAGATGGCGTAGGCCAGTGCCAGAACCACCGTCTTGAAGCGGCGGAAACGCCCCTTCACCGAGCGGGTGAAGATCGGGATGCGCTTCTGGTAGAGCCCTAGCTGTTCTTCTAATCCTGTCTGCATCGCTATTCCGCTAAACAAAAACCCCCGCGAACGGGGGTTCTGTCGGCTGATTCAGCACAAAAATACACTACTGTCCGCCACCCAACTCATGAACGTAGACCGTCAGAACCTTGATCTGTTCCGGCGTCAGGCGCTCGGCGAACGAAGGCATCACCCCGCGATTGAGGCCGTTGGTGATCACGCTGCGGATCGCGGCGACCTTCTCGTCGCTGCTTTCGGTTGCGGGCACGCCGGCCCACAGCCAGATGCGGTCGGTCAGGTTCGGCGCGCCAATCGCCTGGCGCCCCTTGCCGTCGGCGCCGTGGCAGTAGTAGCAGGCCGCTTGTTCCGAGGCGAACAGGCGCTTGCCGGCATCCGCCTTGGCGGCATCATGGGCAATTCCGGACAGTCGCGCGACGTGGTTGGCCAGCTGGTCGATCTGCCCCGCATCCAGCACTTCGCCGAAGGCCGGCATGTGGCCACGACGGCCCTGCATCAGGGTTTCATGGATCGTTTCGTATTTGCCGCCGTACAACCAGTCATCGTCGGTCAGGTTGGGGAAGAAGCCGAGCTTGCCCTGGCCGCCCTGCTGGTGGCAGGCTGCGCAATTTTCGGAGAACAGCGCCTTGCCCGCGGAGACGATGAAGCCGCTCATTTCGGGATCCTGCGCGACCTGCGCGTAGGACATGCTGGCGACCTTGTCGAAGTAGGGCTTCTGGGCTTCAGCCGCCTTGTTCAGGTCCTCCATCAGCAGGGCGCGGGTGTTCCAGTGGTGCTTGACGGTTTCGCCCGCACTGTTGACGTAGGTGATGTTCGACACGCCGCTGAGGAACGACTTGCCCACCGGCCAGGACGGGTAGATGGTCCAGTAGATCAGCGCGAAGACGACCGTGGCGTAAAACGTGTAGACCCACCAGGTCGGCAGCGGATTGTTGTATTCCTGCAGATCGCCGTCCCAGGCGTGGCCGGTGGTCTGAACAGTCTGTGATTGCAGTTTTTGCTCGCTCATTGCTTGTCCTTCGTGCCTTCCTGATCGTCGAGAAACGGTATGTCGCGATAAGACTCGAGTTGCTTGCCGCGTTTCTTGCTACCGTATACGTAGATCACGATGCCGATAAAGGTGACGAAAAATATGATCAGCGCCAGCGGCTTGGTATTTTCCGGATTGGAAAACCACATCAACCATTCCATGCCGATTTCCTGGCGCCTGCCCGATCAACGGTACTGAACGAACTCGTCGTCCTTGTACTTGCCGAAATCCACCATGGTGCCCAGCACCTGCAGATAGGCCACCAGCGCGTCCATTTCCGAAATCCCCGAGGGATCGCCGTCGTAGTTGCCGAATTTGGCCTGATCGATCAGGTTCTTACGGGCGTCGGGAATATGCAGCTGCGGGGCCACGGTATCGCCGAATTTCTCGACGTTGGCGGCGAGTTCGGCCTCGCTCAGCGAGTACGGCACGCCCACCCCGCGCAGCGCTTTCATCCGCCCCTCGATATCCGAGATATCCAGCGGGGTGGAAAGCAGCCAGGGATAATTCGGCATCACCGATTCCGGCACCATCGAACGCGGTGCCACCAGATGCTGCACGTGCCACTCGTTGGAGTACTTGCCGCCGAGGCGGGCGAGGTCGGGACCGGTACGCTTGGAGCCCCACTGGAAGGGATGGTCGTACTGCGACTCCGCCGCCAGCGAGTAATGGCCATAGCGCAGCTTCTCGTCGCGGAACGGGCGGATCATCTGCGAATGGCAGGTGTAGCAGCCCTCGCGGATGTAGATGTCGCGGCCGCGCTGCTCCAGCGGGGTGTAGGGACGCACGCCCTCGACTTTTTCGATGGTCTTGTCGATGAAGAACAGCGGGGCGATTTCCACCAGGCCGCCGACGCTGATCGCCAGCATCGTCAGCACTGACATCAGGCCGATGTTGGTTTCAATCCATTCGTGTTTGAAGTTGAAATTCATGATCAATCTTTCTTACGCGCCGGCACGCGCCATCTTGGCAGCCAGCTTGGCTTCCAGCGCAATGTTTTCGATCTTCGCCTGACGGATGGTCATGCCCATGTTGAAGGCCATCAGCACCGCGCCGGTCAGGAAGAACATGCCACCGATCGCACGCATGGCGTAGAAGGGCATCATCGCTGCGACCGACTCGACGAACGAGTACTGCAGGTTGCCGAACTCGTCGAAGGCACGCCACATCAGGCCCTGGGTGATGCCCGAAATCCACATCGCGACGATGTACAGCACGATGCCGATGGTGGCCAACCAGAAATGCCACTCGACCAGCTTCTGGCTATAGATCTTGGTGTCCCACAGCTTCGGCATCATGTGGTACAGCGAGCCGAAGGAGATCATCGCCACCCAGCCGAGCGCGCCGGAGTGCACGTGGCCGACGGTCCAGTCGGTGTAGTGCGACAGTGCGTTGACTTCCTTCAGCGACATCATCGGGCCCTCGAAGGTCGACATGCCGTAGAACGACAGCGCGACGATCATGAAGCGCATCACCGGGTCGGTGCGCAGTTTGTCCCAGGCGCCGGACAGGGTCATGATGCCGTTGATCATGCCGCCCCACGAAGGCATCAGCAGCAGGATCGAGAAGGCGGCGGCCAGCGACGAGGTCCAGTCGGGCAACGCGGTCCAGTGCAGGTGGTGGCCACCGACCCACATGTACATGAAGGAGAGCGCCCAGAAGTGGACGATCGACAGGCGGTAGGAGTAGATCGGGCGGCCGGCCTGCTTCGGCACGAAGTAGTACATCATGCCGAGGAAGGCGGCGGTCAGGAAGAAGCCCACCGCGTTGTGGCCGTACCACCATTGCGTCATCGCATCCTGGGTGCCGGCGAACAGGCTGTAGGACTTCATCGAGAACAGGTCGACCGGCATCGCCAGATTGTTGAACGTGTGGAGCAGGGCCGTCGCCAGGATGAACGCCAGGTAGAACCAGTTGGCCACATAAATGTGCGGCTGCTTGCGGCGCATGATGGTGCCGACGAACAGGATCAGGTAGGTCACCCACACCACCTCGATCAGGATGTCGATCGGCCATTCCATCTCGGCGTATTCGCGGCCTTGCGAGTAGCCCGCCAGGTAGGACAGCGCGGCCAGCACGATGATGGTCTGCCATCCCCAGAAGGTGAAGCTGGCCATGCCGTCCGAAATCAGGCGGGTCTGGCAGGTGCGCTGAACCACATAGTAGGAGGTGGCGAACAGCGCCGAACCCCCGAAGCCGAAAATCACCGCACTGGTATGAACCGGACGGAAGCGTCCGAACGAGAAGTACGGGCTGTCGAAGTTGAGAAAGGGCCAGGCCAGTTCTGAGGCGATATAAACGCCGACGAACATGCCGACCACCGCCCAGACAAGCGACATGACGGCAAATTTCTTGACGACATCAAAGTTGTACTGCTCTGCACCGGAATATGTGGTTACCGCCATCAACCGCTCCTAGACAAGCCTCAAACAGCGCATTTCGCTGCGACTAAACAGCATATGCTTATATTAAAAACTGCGGAATTATATGTCGGGCACCCCACTCGGGGCAAGCCACAGTCATGGCTCCGATAGCAATACCTTCAGGTCGTGTGCGATCGCTGCCGCATCGCTGCCGTAGGGCACCAGCAGACGGAGTCGCCCCTGCATATCGTAGACATAGGTGCCTGCGCTGTGGTCGATCAGGTAGTCATCCGGTCCGCGCACCGAATTCTTTTCGTAGACTACCTTGTATTCCTTCGCCAGCGCCCTGAGCGTGTCGGCATCGGCATACATCCCCAGAAAGCGCGGATTGAAGGCGGGAACGAATTCACGCAGCAACTCCGGCGTGTCGCGCTCGGGGTCGACCGTGACAAACAGGACCTGCACCCTTTCGGCCTGATCGCCCAGCTGCTGTAGCGCGGCGGCAAAATCCGTCAGCGTGGTCGGACAGACATCCGGGCAATGGGTATAGCCGAAGAATATCGCCACTACCTGGCCACGAAAATCGGCCAGGGTGCGAGCCTGCCCATTGTGGTCGGTCAGCGAAAAATCACGTGCGAAGGCCGCACCGGTGATGTCGGTAGCGAGAAAGGTCGGTTCGGGAGGCGCGGCCGGCTTGCACCCGGCCAGCAACAAAAGAAATGCGACCCCTGCCGCAGCGAGGCTGCGGACCGCGGCGCGGTGAGCAGTCATGCCTTGGCCTGGCCGAGCAGCTGACCCGGCATGTCGGCCAGCCGGTATTTCCCGCTTTCGACCGCCTTGGCCAGTTTGTCCAGGGTGGTTTCCTGCAGCATGTCGATGATTTTCTTCTTCACCGGCACCCAGCGGTGATGCAAGGGACAGGCGGTTTCATCGCTGCATTTCTTCAGCCCCAGCAGGCAGCTCTGGGTGAATGCGGGGCCTTCCGTCAGCAGCAGGATCTGCATCAGGGTGATCTTGTTGCCCGCCTCACGCAGGCAGAAGCCGCCGAGACGACCACGAAAGGAATAGAGCAGATTGCCCTTGGCCATGCTTTGCAGGATTTTGGCGAGATACGGGGCGGGGACGCCCAGCTTGGCGGCGATGTCCTTGTTCAACACGGGGGTTGCTTCGGGTTGGGTCGCCATGTAGATCAGGGCCTGGACGGCATACTGACTGGTGCGTGAGAGGATCATCGAACAGGCCCTTCATGAAAGCTTTGGGCCACAATATAGAACAATCCTGTCTGAATATCCAGAGAACTCAATAGCCGAAACACACCGTCAAAGCGGCACCCTGAAATAATGGTCGACCAGCATGACGGCGAACAGCAGACTCAGATACCAGATGGAATAGCGGAAGGTCTCTTTCGCCAGAGCGTCGCTGTAATTGCGGTAAAGCCGCCAGCCATAGGCGATGAAAATCGCGCCCAGCACGACCGCCCCGAGCAGATAGATCCAGCCGCCCATGCCGGTTCCCAGCGGCAGCATGGTGACGGCAAACAGCAGCAGGGTATACAGCAGCACATGCAGGCGGGTGTAGGCATCGCCGTGGGTGACCGGCAGCATCGGCAGACCGGCCTTGGCATACTCGTCCTTGCGGTACAGCGCCAGCGCCCAGAAATGCGGCGGCGTCCAGGCGAAGATGATGAGGAACAGCAGCAGCGCGTCGTGATGGATTTCGCCGGTGGCGGCCGCCCAGCCAAGCACCGGCGGCATCGCGCCCGAAGCGCCGCCGATGACGATGTTCTGCGGCGTCGCCGGCTTCAGCAGCACGGTGTAGATCACCGCATAGCCGACGAAGGTCGCCAGCGTCAGCCACATGGTCAGGGGGTTGACGAAGGCATTCAGCAGAAGCAGTCCGGCTCCGCCCACCACGCCGGAAAATACCAGCGTCTGGGCATTGGTCAGTTCGCCGCGCGGCAGCGGTCGGGCGCGGGTGCGCGCCATCACGGCATCGATTTTCTGCTCGATCAGGCAGTTGAACGCGGCGGCGGCACCGGCCACCAGTGCGATCCCCAGCGTGCCTGCCCACAATACGTTCCACGCCGGCCAACCCGGCACCGCGAGAAACATGCCGATGACCGCGGTGAAAACGATCAGGCTGACCACCCGCAATTTGCACAGCGCCAGAAACTGCTGGCAGCGACCGGCGACGCCATGAATCAGCAAGCCTTCCATCCCTATCTCCTGCGTATCCTGAAATTCAGCAGCACCATGCTCGCGAGCAGCAGGGCCGCACCCGCATTGTGCGCCACCGCCACCGCGATCGGCAGGCTGAACAGAACATTGCTGATGCCGAGCGTGACCTGAACCAGGAGCAGCGCGCCCACCAGCATACCGATGCCCTTGTATCCGGCCGTCCGGAACAGCCGCGTGACAAGCCAGGCAAGGAAGACAAACACGATCAGCGCCATCAGCCGATGCACCCAGTGGATCGCGGTCAGCGCCTGCATCGGCAGAAACTCGCCCGATGCGGTCTCGCCCAGTTCACGATGCAGGGTGAAGCTGTGCTCGAAGTCCATTTCCGGCACCCAGACGCCCTGACAGAGCGGAAAATCGGTGCAGGCCAGCGCGGCATAGTTGGTGCTCACCCACCCGCCCAGCGCAATCTGGATGGCCACCAGCACCAGACCCAGCAGGGCGGCCCGATGCAGATGGTCGGCGCGCGCATAGTAGGCATGACCGAACTGGTCACGCTCGCGCAGCCACAGCCAGAGCAGCAGGGACAGGGTCGCCATGCCCCCGAGCAGATGCGCCGTCACCACCATCGGCTTCAACAGCAGCGTGACCGTCCACATCCCCAGCAAGGCTTGGAACACGATCAGCGCCAGCAGGATCAGCGGCAGCCCGGGGCCCCCGCGGGTTTCGCGCCGCAGCCGCCAGGCCATCACGGCGATCGCCAGGACCAGCAATCCCAACGTGCCGGCAAAGTAACGGTGCACCATCTCCTTCCAGGCCTTGGCGTGCGTGACCGGCCCGCCAGGTTGCTCCACCTGCGCCTGAGTGATCATCTCGCTGGCGTGATGCGGCGTCAGCTTGCCATAGCAACCCGGCCAGTCCGGACAGCCCAGGCCGGCGTCCGACAGCCGGACATACGCCCCCAGCACGACAACACAGAAGGTCAAGGCCAGCGCAGCGAGAATCAGTCTTTGATAGGCCACCATGGTCAGCCGATCTGTGAAGCCTTGAGCAGCAATTTGAGATCCTTCATCACGCCCTTGGGATCGGGGTCGGCAGGAAAGCGCAGCATCAGGTTGCCCAGCGGATCGACCAGATAGATATGATCGGCTGAACTTTGCGGGGCGGGAAACTGGTCGGCAAATTGCGACGACCCGGCTCGCCAGACATGCAGACCGGGATGTTCCTGCAACAGTTCTGCTGCCGGCCCGCCCTGATCAGTGAGCACCCACAAACGTTCGATGCGCGACTGCTCCTTGCCCTGCGCAATCCGGATCTGGCGCATCAGATACAGTTGCCGCTCGCACGGGGCGTCACAGGCAGCGGGACCGACGTGCACCATCAGCCATTTGCCCTGCATTTGCTCGAGATCGAACTCCGCGCCATCGAGCAGCGTGCCCTGCGTCTGCTGCAGCGGCGCGACGGCAATCAGGTCACCGTAGTTCTTGTGCGCGGCAGGACGCCAGCCGAAATACGCCAGGTAGGCCGCCACGACGGGTACGACAAACACTCCCACCAGCAGCAAGAATTTAGTACGTGATTTCATGACACTCGATTTCTTTTCATTCATTCCGGCCGTGACCGGTCAGGGCCGGGCTGCTTCATGCGTTTGAGATTCAGAACCAGCCATAACACCGCCAGCGTCGCCGCCAGGCCGTACCACTGCAGGGCATAGCCGACATGGGTGGCGACACCGGTGTCGGGCCGCGGCCAGCGCCGCAGCAACCCATCGGCCAGTTCGGTGGTCTGCAGCAGCAAAACCGGATGCAGTTGCAGGCCCGTGTTCAGCGCATATTGTTCGAAGTTCAGATTCTGCCAGACACGGCCGACCGGTGCCGCTCCGGAAAACTCAAAATAACGACTCTGCGGCTCGACGGCGATTCCTTCTATCCGGACCGTCCCTTCCATGACGGGAAGTTCCGGCAGGCGCGTGCGGTCGGGACCGGTCGCCACCCAGCCGCGGTTGACGAGGATCGCGCTATTGCCTCCCGCCACCCGCAGCGGCGTCAGCACATGGTAGCCGGCCACGCCATCGAGTACGCGATTGTCCAGCAGTATTTCATGGGCGGGTTCAAACACCCCCTCGACTTCCAGCTTGCGGTACAGCACCGTATCCTTGTCGAGCCGTTCCACGCCCACATGCACCGGCGGATGCTGCGCGGCCGTATCGTAGCGCGCCTGCAACTCCCGCTTGTATTCCGCCCGCCCACTTTGCCAGTTGCCGAGCGACAGGGTCAGGATAAAAAAGAACAGGGCGGCGAGAGTCGGCCACAACGCCGGAGAAAACTCCCAGGGGCCCAACTGCAGGCGCATGCGCATCCTCATTCAGGGCTGAGTCGCGCAGACAGAGCGGGAAGTGGCTTCTGGTTTTCCCGATCAAGACACACCGCCGCCGGCTGATGCATACCTGACCGAATCCCATTAGACTGGACGTTTTTCGACCGACTTCCCGCCATGCGCATACTTGCCCTGCTCTTCATCTTTTTCATCCTGGCCAGCCTGGCCAGCGCTCTCTACTATCTGATCAAGGACAAGGGCCAGTCGGATCGGGTCGTCAAGGCGCTGACCGTGCGTGTCGGCCTGTCGCTCGCCCTGTTCATCATTCTGATGGCCAGCTACTACTTCGGCATCATTCCCAAGACCGGCCTGCGCTGAACCTTCTGTAGCCAGGCCTGTTTCTGACCGCAACAAAAAGCCGCGACCTGCGCGGCTTTTTGTTTGTCTGGAAAGTCGCGCTCAGATCAACCAGTACACCAGGATGAACAGCAGCACCCAGACCACGTCGACGAAGTGCCAGTACCACGACACCGCTTCGAAGGCAAAGTGGTGCTCTGCGGTGAAGTGGCCGGCGATCGAACGCAGCAGCATGACGATCAGCATGGTGGTACCCACCAGCACGTGGAAGCCGTGGAAGCCGGTCAGCATGAAGAAGGTCGCACCGTAGACCCCGGCACCGAGGGTCAGCCCCATTTCCTTGTACGCATGGTGATACTCGTAAGCCTGCAGTCCGATAAACACCACACCCAGCGCCACCGTCATCGCCAGGCCGATGATCAGCTGGCTGCGGTTGCTCTTTTTCAAACCCCAGTGCGCCCAGGTCACCGTCACCCCGGAAGTCAGCAGCAGCAGGGTGTTGATCGCCGGGATGCCCCACGCGCCCATCGGCGTGAACTGGAACCCGTCCTGGGAAAGGCCCGGACCCGCCGTCGGCCAGCCGGCCTTGAAACCCTCCCACAGCAGGGTTCCGGTTTCGGCATCGGCCAGCCAGGGCACCGACAGCACCCGGGTGTAGAACAGCGCGCCGAAGAAGGCGGCGAAGAACATCACTTCCGAGAAGATGAACCAGCTCATCGACCAGCGGTAGGATGAATCGACCTGCTTGTTGAAGCGTCCCGCCTCGCTGTCGCGTATGACCTCGCCGAACCAGCCGAACATCATGTAGATCAGGATCGCCAGGCCGGCGAGCAGGACCCAGCCGCCATAGGGCACTTCCCGCATGAACATCGCTCCACCAGCCGCCATCAACAGCAGGGCCACCGAGCCGATGATCGGCCAGAGTGAAGGCTGTGGCAGGTAATATCTATCCGTTTGCGCCAAGCTCATTGTTTCCTCCTCTTCCTCATCCTTATTGATTGATTACTTCAGAAACTGCAACGCTACATAAACCACCAGCAATATCGTCAAAATGAAAACCAGCCCGCCGATCAAGCCCGCGATGATGACCTGCGCCGGCGTCAGGCTGCTGGCATCGGCATCGTAATCGCGCCGCTTGCGAATGCCGAAAAAACTCCAGAAAACCGCCAGTGCCGCCTTGATATTGCTGCCGGAACTAGCCATGCGCACCCTTGGTCGCCGCCCGCGTCGACCGGGCCTGGCTGTCGATCTGGAAAAACGTGTAAGACAAGGTCACCGTATGCACATCCTTGTCCAGGCCGGGATCCAGCACCAGCAGCACCGGCATCCGCCGCGACTCGCCTGAAGCCAGTTTTTGCGGCGTGAAGCAGAAGCACTCGATCTTCTTGAAAAACTGCGCTGCTCGCGCCGGACCATAGCTCGGCACGGCCTGGCCGACGATATCGTCCTGGCTGGTGTTCATCACTTCGTATTCCACCTGCACCAGCTGGCCCGGATGGACCTTGAGGCTGCGCTGCGTTGGCTTGAATTTCCACGGCAGGGATTCGTTGGTGTTGGCATCGAATTCCAGCGTCACCCAGCGGCTGGTATCGACCTGTGTGTTCTTCACCAGCGCCTGTTCGGCGCCGGAGTTAATTCCGGTCACCTCGCAGATCTTGTAATAGAACGGCACCAGGGCGAAGCCGAAGCCGAACATGCCGACGGTCACGACCATCAGCTTGGCCAGGGTGCGGATATTGCCGGCAGCCATGATTCAGCGCAGCCCGGTGTACAGGGTGAACAGAAACAGCCCCAGGGCGATTGCCGCGAGAATCAGGGCGGTCCGGTATTTCCCCGATCGCTTGTCGGCCATGGCGGCGATCTCCTGACTCACTTCACCACCGGCGCGATTTCAAACGTGTGATAGGGCGCGGGCGAGGGCACGGTCCATTCCAGACCCTCGGCACCTTCCCAGACCTGATCGGTCGCCTTGGCGCCGCCACGGATCGCCTTCAGCACCACCGCCAGGAAGACCAACTGGCTGAAGCCGAAGATGAAGGCGCCGTACGTGGCGATCTGGTTGAACTCGGTGAACTGCAGCGCGTAGTCGGGAATGCGGCGAGGCATGCCAGCCAGACCGAGGAAATGCATCGGGAAGAACACGATGTTCATGCCGATCACCGACAGCCAGAAGTGCCACTTGCCCAGTGTCTCGTTGTACATGTGGCCGGTCCACTTCGGCAGCCAGTAGTAGATGCCGGCGAAGATCGCGAACAGCGCGCCGGAGACCAGCACGTAGTGGAAGTGCGCCACCACGTAGTAGGTGTCGTGCAGCTGGATGTCGACCGGCGCGATCGCCAGCACCAGGCCGGAGAAGCCGCCGATGGTGAACAGGCAGACGAAGGCGATGGCGAACAGCATCGGCGTCTCGAAGGTCATCGAGCCCTTCCACATCGTCGCCACCCAGTTGAACACCTTCACCCCGGTTGGCACGGCGATCAGCATGGTGGAAAACATGAAGAACAGCTGCGCCGCCACCGGCATGCCGACGGTGAACATGTGGTGCGCCCAGACGATGAACGACAGGATCGCGATCGAGGCGGTCGCGTAGACCATCGAGGCGTAGCCGAACAGCGGCTTGCGGGCGAACGTCGGGATCACCTGCGAGACGATGCCGAAGGCCGGCAGAATCAGGATGTACACCTCGGGGTGGGCGAAGAACCAGAAGATGTGCTGGAACATCACCGGGTCGCCACCGCCGGCGGCGTTGAAGAAGTGCGTGCCGAAGTTGCGGTCGGTCAAGAGCATGGTCACCGCACCCGCCAGCACCGGCATGGTGGCGATCAGCAGGTAGGCGGTGATCAGCCAGGTCCAGCAGAACAGCGGCATCTTCATCAGCGTGAGACCCGGCGCGCGCATGTTGAGGATGGTGGTGATGATGTTGATCGAGCCCATGATCGACGACAGGCCCATGATGTGCACTGCCAGGATCGTCAGGTCATACGAAATGCCGCCCTGGATGAACAGCGGCGGATACATGGTCCAGCCGCCTGCCACCGCGCCGCCCGGCAGGAAGAACGAGGACATCAGCAGGATCGCCGCCACCGGCAGGATCCAGAACGCCCAGTTGTTCATGCGCGGGAAGGCCATGTCGGGCGCGCCGAGCATCAGCGGTACCTGCCAGTTGGCGAAGCCGGAGAAAGCCGGCATGATCACGCCGAAAATCATGATCAGCCCGTGCATCGTGGTGAGCTGGTTGAAGAAGTCCGGGTTGGTCAGCTGCAGCCCCGGCTGGAACAGTTCGGCGCGGATCAAGAGCGCCATCGTGCCGGCGGCGAACAGCATGATGAGGGCGAACCACAGGTAGAGCGAACCGATGTCCTTGTGGTTGGTGGTGGTTAGCCAGCGCATGATCCCGGTGGGATGACCGTGGCTGTGTTCGTCGTGGTGGCCGTGGGCGTGTGCAGCGTCAGACATGTTCTCTACTCTCCTCTAGGCATCGATTATTGTGCGGGCGCGGCGGCTTCGGACTGGCCGCCGTTGCGCAGCGTGGCGATTTCGGCCGGCTGCGTCATGTCGCCTGCCTTGTTGTCCCAGGCATTGCGCTGATAGGTGACCACGGCAGCGATATCGGCGTCGGACAGCTGGCCGGCGAAGGCCGCCATCGCGGTTCCCGGCCGGCCGTTCATCACGACAGCGATGTGGTCGGCGATCGGGCCGGTCGCCACCTTGGAGCCGTTGATCGCCGGGAAGGCGCCGGGGATCCCTGCGCCGTTGGCCTGGTGGCAAGCCGCGCAGTTGGCCGCATAGACCTGCTCGCCGCGCTCCATCATTTCAGCCATCTCGAAAGTCTTGCTGTCGTCCGCGGCGGCCACCTGCGCGGCACCCTTCTTGCCGGCGACCCAGGCGGCGTAGTCCGCTTCCGACACGACGTTGACCACGATCGGCATGAAGCCGTGGTCCTTGCCGCACAGTTCGACGCACTGGCCGCGATAGGTGCCGACCTTGTCGGCCTTGAACCAGGTGTCGCGGATGAAGCCGGGAATCGCATCCTGCTTGGCGCCGAGCGCGGGGACCCACCAGGCGTGCAGCACGTCGTTCGCGGTGATCAGCAGGCGCACGCGCTTGCCGACCGGCACCACCATCGGCTCGTCGACCTCCAGCAGATAGTGCTCGCCCTTCGCGGCGCTGCCCTCGATCTGCTCGCGCGGCGTCGCCAGGTTGCTGTAGAAGCTGATGTCGTCGTTGAGATAGTCGTAGCCCCACTTCCACTGGTAGCCGGTGATCTTGATGGTGAGATCCGGGTTGGACGTGTCCTTCATGTCGATCACCACCTTGGCGGCGGGATAGGCCATGCCCATCAGGATGACGAAGGGGATCACCGTCCAGACAACCTCGACGGTGGTGTTTTCGTGGAAGTGCGCGGCCTTGTGGCCCTTGGATTTGCGGTGCATCAGCAGCGAGTAGAACATCGCGCCGAACACCACAACGAATATGCCCAGGCAGACCAGCATGATCAGGTTGTGCAGATTGAAAACATTCTGCGCAATCTGAGTGGCGGGCGTCTGCAGGTTGTAAGCGTAATCAGCCCATGCCGCCTGACTGACCAGCCCTGTCACCCCGCCGATCCCAGCCCGATGCCAAACACTCGATCTCATCATTTCCCCCATCCTCATCGACTTTAGTTATTCATTTGTCAGGCTGATCTGCGCAGCCAGCCTGCCTGTTCCGCTACCGCCGCGGACTCATTGCAGCATTCTTTTTTTCAGCATCTGCGCCAGGGCCAGTCGACCTTCGTCGCTCAGAAAATGCCCCAGTTCGGTTTCCTTGCCATGCGACCGCAGACAGACCCGGCATCGACCGGAGGGGCGGCAGCGGCATATCACCCTCGCCCAGTGCCGGTTCATCTCGCGGCGGCCGGCACTTTTTCCGTCATGCCACTCCAGGACCAGCGTGTCGCCGCTGATCGTCACCGATTCGTAATCGCCTTCACGTGCCCGGATGGCTTCGAAAGCCCAGGCCAGCAAACCGATTTCCAGTCCGGCGAACGGCAGCACCAACCAGTAACCGAGTGCCGCAAAGGTGATGGCAATTCCGAAACACAAACCCGCCAGGACCCAGAAAAACCAGCGCTGCTGCAGACGTGTCATGGAACAGTTGGGGCGCGACACAAACTCGAACACCCCCTCCGTTTCACCCTCTGCTGCTTCCGAAATCACCTGTGCCATGACGGGATGTGGACAACCTGGTGTGGCAAATTGTCGCAGACATTAACACGATGCACGGCGATAAAACAACCCACACGAATTCACTAAGTAATTGATTTCATTATTGAACATCGTTATGTTCGAGTATTCGAACATACTTATTCCTGCATCATCCGGTCCAGGGCGGCGCCATCCAGCCAGTCGGTCACCGCGGTCGGCGTATCCCGGCAGAACGGCTGGTTCCCAAGGCAAGGGGCAGGCAGGCGTTGCCTCAAGGCGAGGATATTTTCGGTCTGCGCGTCCATCGCCGGATCGATGTGATTGCCCACCCAGCCGGCCCACGGCAAGGCGCGGTGCGCGATCGCTTCGGCCGTCAGCAGGGCGTGATTGAGGCAACCCAGCCGCAGTCCCACCACCATCACCACCGGCAGACCCAGCGCGACGGCCAGATCGGCGGTGTCCTGCGTCGCATCGAGCGGGACGCGAAACCCGCCGACGCCCTCGACCACCACC
>JBGSTQ010000434.1:0-18105 GCA_041736375.1 Thiobacillaceae bacterium | reverse complement strand
GGCAGCGCGGACCTATGACCAGGCCGGGGCGGTGGCGGACGCGGAATCGACCCGTGCCGAACTTGCGCGGCTCTAGGGCGTGTTGATGCGCACGAATTCCGGAAAGTAATCGGCGCGCACGATGTAGGTGCCGTCACAGTTGTATGACGCGCGCACGATGCCCTCGGAAAGGGAAATCGCGGCATTGCGCAGGTAATAGCCCTCGATGCTGCGCAGGACATTGAAGCCCTGCACGATCTCGTCGATCAGCTCGGGTGCCAGTGGCTGCCAGCTAAGCCGTTCGGCGTCCATCAGGCTCAGCCAGTGCGCCGGCAGGTAATGCCGCAATGGCCCGGTCTGGATCATCGCGCGCACCCAGGCGATGGTGCGGGTCTTTTCCTCATAGGGCACCGGCACGAAATGGCGCTTCACATAGCCGGGCTTGACCAGGTCTTCGGCGTCATGAATCTCGTAGGCAAACGGGTTGAAGATCGACTCGGTCCGCACTTCCGAACTGTTGAAGCCGACATAGATCGCATAGACTCCGGTGTCGCGCAGCAGCCTCGCGCAGGTTTCCAGCACTTCGCCGGCAATCCTGTCCAGTCGCGACTGCTGGCGTGGTCGAAGCGCGACGGTCTCGCGCAGGCTGGGGTCGCCCTTGATGCTGACAAACGGCTTATCCGCAGGCAGGCCGAAAGTGCCGACGATGGCTTCATGCAGCACGCACACAGCGGGCGAATCCTGCGCCGGGTTGTCGGGAGTCGTCGGGGTGTTCATGGGGGATATTGTCGCATTCCCGCATGACAAAACTTCTGCTCTTGAACGGGTTTGAAGCCTACAGATAGGTCTTGGCTTCCTCGCCCGGGTTGGGCAATCCTGCCACCCGCCAGGCTGCCCGGGGATTGGGGAACAGGTGCTGCATGCAGTCCGCGCTCTGACCGGTGAGGTGACAGACATGGCTCAGGGCGGTAACGGTGCCGTGCTTGCTGAATTCGCGTCGCAACGCATGCAGCAGACCAATCTGTAGATCGTTGAGATGGCCGAGGCCATCGGCCGTGGCGATGCGATCAGCCAGCGCTTCGCTCCATACCGACGGGTCGATAAGAAATCCGTCGCTATCAAACTCAATACTGGAATCAGGCTTGGGTGGCGTTTGCATCGAATCCTTCCGAAGTTAAGTTCCTTATTCCCTTATAGCACCTCTGCAATTGGCTGGCATGCGACTAGCCCGGTTTCGTTGCCGCGCAGAAGGAGAAAGTCCGGGGCGACCCGGAAATCGGGGGGCTGTGTGCCGATTCGTCTCAGGCAAGTTGACTGATAAGCGTCCGGACCGGGGCGGGCAGGGCAGCCTGCAGCGCTGCTGCGGGACTCAGCCATTGCTGTCCCGGCGAGGCGACCGAACAGGGCCGTGGTTCAAGGTGCAGGCAGACCGGCTGGATGTGCAGCCTGAAATGACTGAAGCTGTGGCGAAGCACAGGCAATGCATCCTGCCTTGTCGGCATGTGGCCGTAACGCGACTGGCATCCGGCAACGGCATCCGTCTCAAGTGGCAACTCCGGCAGGCTCCACATCCCGCCCCATATTCCACTCGGCGGCCGCTTTTCCAGCATCAGTTCGCCGCGGTCCAGCAGCAACAGCATCTGCACATGCTTGTCGGGAAGGATTTTCTTCGGGCGCGAGCCTGGCAGGCTGGCCGTGCGCCCCTGAATGCGGGCCAGGCAGTCGGAGCGAACCGGACAGGCGTCGCAGTCGGGAAGGTTGCGGGCGCAGACTGTCGCGCCCAGGTCCATCAATCCCTGCGTATAGGTTTCGATATGCTGCCGCGGCAGGCGCGATTCGGCCAGTTGCCAGAGCCGTGCCTCGATCTTCCTGTCGCCGGGCCAGCCATCGACGCCTGCGTGGCGCGCCAGCACGCGCTTGACGTTGCCATCCAGAATGGCTTCCCGTCTGCCAAAGGCAAGGGCGGCAATTGCCGCCGCGGTGGAGCGGCCGACTCCCGGCAAGGCCTCGAGCGCCTGGCGCGTGTCCGGGAATCCTCTGCCAGGGCGGGCTGCGATCTGCTGCGCCGCCGCATGCAGGTTGCGTGCGCGGCTGTAATAGCCCAGTCCGCTCCAGTGCTCGAGCACCGCGTCCTCGCTGGCAGCGGCCAGGGTCGCCAGGTCGGGAAAGCGTTGGATGAAGCGCAGAAAGTAGGGAGTGACCGTCGCAACCTGGGTCTGCTGCAGCATGATTTCCGACAGCCAGATGCGATATGGGTCGCGGCTGGCCTGCCAGGGAAGATCATGGCGCCCATGCTGGCGCTGCCAGGCGACGATGCGGTCAGAGAAACGATTCACCCCGGCAGGGTAGCCGGGGTGAGCGGGCGAATCAACAGCCGCCGGAGGCCTGAATCAGGCGTAGCCGAGTTTCTGGCGGAACATGTTGAAGAGCTTGCCGAACGCCGATTCGGTGATGGACTTGCGCTCGACCACCACGGCTTCGCCACGGCGCAGCTTGTCGGCCAGACGATGCAGACCGATGGAGAAGCTGTTCATCCCATCCTGGTCCGAGAACAGGTAGGTGTTCTTGATGCCGCTGATCCATCCAAGGCGCGCCCAGCGGAAAGTGCCGTCGTCATAATGGAATTCCACCCAGTCGCCCTTGTTCAGTTCGCGGGCTCGAAGGGTGAATTCGTCTTCCACTTCAGGCACGGCTGCAGCGGCAGGTGTACCTTCCGCAACGGCGTCAGACGTCGTCGCTGATTCGGCTTCCGCAGCGGGTGCGGCGATCTCGTCGGACACCTCGGGCAAGGGAACCGGCTGGTTGCTCGGGCGTACCGCATTGGCGTGAAGAATGACCAGCGTGGCAAAAAAGATCTCGGTCTGCTCGGGGTTTGCATCTTCTATCGCGGCCACACCCTCGCGCAGGCGTTTGAGCAAACCGGGCAGGATTCGCACCAGCATCAGCCGCGCATCCATGTCGGCCTTCGGCTGTACGCTCCAGACCAGCTCACGCATGGTTTCCACATGGCTGTTGAAATGGGCTCCGGCTTCACCATCGCTGATGTAATCCGCGCTCAGAAGTTTGGCCCAGTCGCGCCGCAGGAATGTCCGTATCACGTCGCTGACCGGCTGGTCGCTCAGTGCGCGGTTGATGAAGTCGTGAACGACAACCGGCGCCAGCTCGGCGCGCTCGGCCCTCTTGATGTCTGCGATGTCCTTCTGCAATTCGATTTCGACGCTGGTTTCCAGCGAAGCGTCGAGAGCTTCGAGCTCGTCCGCCGCCACCTCGAAGACCGTGACGTCAGTCTCGAATGTCTTGAGAACGCGGGTGACGATTTCGGAAATGGCCTGAAGCCGTTCCTGACCGGCCTCGTTTTCCGGGATGCGCACCGACAAGGCGGCAATTCCATCCAGCATGCGCCGCACGGGATGACTGTGCTGCGAGAAAAAGCTGCGATCCAGCATCGCGGCTTTCAGGACAGGAATCTGCAGGCGCGCGATCTGCGCCTTGAGGCGGTCCGGAATGGCTTCTTCGTCGAACACCACATCGAACAGCATGGCCACCGCGTCGACCATGACCGCATCGAGCGGGCTGGCTGACTGCATGACCGGACTTTGCTGCAGGCTGCGCAGAACATTCCGGGTGGAGTTGGTCTCGAGTATGGGGAGTTCGAATATGGCGCCGCCCGGCAATTGCAGCGGGCCATTTTGCAGATGGCCAAGGGATTCCAGCAGATTGAAGGCGATTCCCGCTCCAGCTCCACCCCCGGTTCCAACTCCACCGCCTCCGTGCCCGGTTGCCAACCCTGCACTGGCGCCGGGTGCGATTTGAGCCAGCCGTTCGAACAGGCCGAGGATGTCGTTGCTCGGCGAATCGGCGGAAGCGGGCGAACGCATCTCGGTCTTGCCGCCGCCGGGGCGCGACTTCGAGCCCATTTTCAGGTCGGGCAGGATGCCATGGTCGCCGAGGTGAACGTTGATGGATTGATAGATGCGCGGCAGTTCGGAGGCCAGCAGCAAATTGAACTGGTTGAGCAAAACGACCTGGATGTTCTGCTCCAGCCCCATTTTGTCGAAACCGTCGAGCAGTGCCTGACAGAGGATTTTCGGCCCGAGCGGGTTTTCGTTCTCCTGCAGATCGGCACGTCCCATCAGGCTCGCCATGCGGGTGTCGAGCGCGACCAGCTGTTCGACGCTGCTGAAGCGCAGGCGAGAGGTGGCCTTGTCGACTGCCAGGGTCAGTTCCAGGTCCGTATCCCCTACCAGAGAAAGCTCCGTCAGGCTGGGGCCGCCTTGACTGTCCTGAGCGCCGATGCTGCTGGAGAATTTCCGGTAATAGGCCTCCTTGCAGCTGGACAGCAGTTCGTTTGCCTGCTTGCTCAGAACGCCCTGGGCGCCGTAATAGATGTTGCGGGTTTCCAGCATGGGCGATCGGTCCGCCATGGCCAGCAGTGCGTTTTCCATGGCTTCGGACTGACGGTTCAGCACCCGGGTCACGCCTTCGATCAGCAGGTCACGGCTGGCGTTCAGCAGGGACAGGCTCTCGGCGGATGGCTGCGAGCGGCGCGAGCGATCGTACTGATTGAATTTCACCACTACTGAGTTGTCTGGCATCTCGTGCTCCATATGATCACCCCACGATTTCATGGCGGCTGGCCGAAGGGCTGACAAGACGGGGACGAAGACCGGAGTGATGCCGGCGGCCCCGCTATCTCGAGTGGCCCTCGTTGAAGGCCTTCAGGATTTCCGGGCCACCTCCCTGCAGTAACCTCAGGTGTTGATGATCCGTTTAAACCGTGTTCGAGACCGGAAGCTTTGCGTCCCCGCCTCGCGGCGGGTTTGCCCTGTTCGGTAGTCGGCGTTTGTGTCGAAATCCAGACACAAGAACGCACAACTCGTATTGCGGCTGGCTTGAGAAAAACTTTAGCGCAGCGATTGAAAAAATTTGAGGGTGGACGGCAACCGCGTCATCCGTCGCAAAACGACTGCGTGCAAGGGAGTGCGGGTGGAGGCCAGCCATCTTCGGCCGCAGGTGCGGAAGAAATGACAGGATCTCAAAAGTTAGCGGCTGCCTGGGCTGGAAATTTAGGCGCGCAAAGCCGGGAACGGGCCGAGCGGAAACGCGGGATTTGGAGCGGGCGAAGGGAATCGAACCCTCCTCATGAGCTTGGGAAGCTCAGGTAATGCCACTATACGACGCCCGCAAGCGGTACTTGCACCCATCTAGGGTTGAATCCGGAATCATACTGAAACTCACGCCCGGATAGAAGTTGTGATTGAACGCATCGCCAACGGCGAGCCCCGCACCTTCCCTGCACGGCTCACCCTGACCCAACTGCCCGAATCGTTTTCGAGGAAAATGGCGAAATCGTCCCGCGCAGCGAACATGCCACACCAGCGCTCGTCACCCTCGCCATCCGCCTCAGCCAAGGCGGTGAGGACGCCCGGCCAGCCCAGTCTGTTCGACGCCCTGCTGCCGTTGAAATGCACCTATCGGCCGCATACTGCCGGTAGCCACACGGCGGACGATGGGAAGCATCGCGCGACGCGCGAAATCAATGGGAATCGTTTGCGGGACCATGGAACGACAATCACCTGGGAGCAGTGACGCGGACGGGCTGTGACCTTATGCTCGTTGGGTTTCTCGCCCACTCCGTAAGGGCGCCACCTCTGGGAATACAAAAATATATCCTGTAGAGTTCTTGAATGAAGGCCGATATGTGCCGTTGATGTGTTGTTTCCATAATGAACCCCAATAAGCTGAGCAAGACCATGTCCTTATCCGAACTGCTGACGTTACGTTATCTCGGGCCGGCAATCATCCTGCTCGTCGCCGCTGCGAGTCCATCGGTGTTTGCGGATCAGTACGCTCAGGATGAACTCTGGGGTATTGAGCCCCCGCTGACTTGCCTGGGCCTTGAACCATGCGAGGCGCAGCCAGATCCGGAAGCCTCGCAAGGAAACGGTAAACAAAAGCGTTACCGTGGCACCAAAGTCGACCAGGGCGCGAGAACAAGAGGCAGTGCGGAGGCTGAGCGGGTGCTGGAGCAGGTCTATACCTTGCCTGCAGCCGATAAGCGCTTCTTCTATGACAAGTTGTCGGTCGCCCGCGGATTCGCCATTTTCCCAGACGTGCGAAAAAGCGGAATGATGGCTGCCGCGGTGTACGGCAAAGGCATCATGTCGTTTCGCGACCAGACCTGGGAATGGAAGCCGCCAATTCTTTTGCACCTGCACGGAAAGAGCTTCGGCCCGCAAATCGCAGCGCAGCGCAGCACAATCATATTCGTATTCGACAGGATCTGTGACATACGGGATTTTCTTCAAGGTCATCACAACCTGGTGACGACTGGACCAGCCACCTCGATTGAGCACGTGGGCCATCCAGCACCAACGGAGCTCGGCGGGATCAAGATCTACACCGTTAGCAATGGTGTGTCGATGGGCCAGTCCTTGGAAGGTTACTCCGTCCATATCGATGAGGAAGGCAACGCTGCTCTATACGGTGTCGACATCAAGCCCCACTGCATATTGGATATGGCCCGTATTGGGCCTCAACTCCCCTGGTTCCTGAAATTTATGCGAAACATGCAACTTCCCCCAGGGCAACCCGATAGCACCACGACAGTGAAGTGACGGGACAAAAAGACCGTGGCGCTTTTGACGTTTGAAAGGGGTTCAGGCGGTTGAACGCCTGGCAGAAGGCCACTTTCAAGGCGGATGCAAAACAAAAATGAAAACGGCTTACATCCGGCTACGTTCGTTGCGAGGCAATTCGGTGCGAGGCAGAACTCACCTTTTCTGGTAAGTTGCCTATAGTTTTATAAATGATTATAAAAATCCAGTTTGCCCGCGGACTGCGATCCGTATTCCGCCTTGTCCCCGACCCGAAGTTAGCCTTTTGGAGGAGTTGAGATGAAAGAACCGCGTCTTGTGAGATGTCGCTTCGTCACTGCTGTCGCTACAGGTATCCTCATGCTGTCCACCGGCGCACTGGCGTCGGGTCCGGATCCGGCGCAGTTTGCCGACTTTCACCCAGGCCACACGGTCATCAAGTGTCCCTACCTGCCTCCAGGGGTAACGCCGCCGACCTGTAACGGCCTGCAGGCGACCTGCGCCGGAACCGACGGGGATGATTTGATACTGGGCAGCGAAGAAGCGGACGTCATCGTCGCTCTCGCGGGCAACGACGTGGTCCATGGTGATGTGGGCACCGACACGATATGTGGCGGTCCGGGCAACGATTCGCTGTTTGGCGCCAAAGAGAGCGACACCATCCTCGGCGAGGAGGGTGACGACTGGCTCTTCGGTGCCCCGGGCGACGATGACCTGCGGGGCGGCCCCGGCTATGACGTACTCTGGGGGGGGCCGGGACAGGACAAGCTGTCTGGTGGCGATGGCGACCGCGACGTGTGCCTGCTGCAACGCGAGATGGGCACGGCCGATGCCAGTTGCGAAACCGTCTACCCGCCGCCGGGATATGTCCACGACCAGGATCCAGAGGCAGGTCTCCTGAAGCTCGGCAAGCCAAAGTAAAGCGTGATCTTGCGCTAACAATTACTTGGCTGCCACTGCGTGGGCCGGTGTGGTGCACCAGCGTTTTCCCTGTCGCGCGGGGCAGGTCAACTAGCGTTCCCCCGCCCGCTAGGGCCAGAGGAGTTGTCGATGAGTCTGGTAACGGCAGAAAACCTGCAGAAGGATTACCCCTTGGGTGACACGGTGGTTCACGCCGTGCGCGGAGTCAGTTTCACCATAGAGCCCGCTTCCTTTGCTTCGTTCGTGGGGCCCTCGGGAAGCGGCAAGACCACGTTGCTCAACATGATCGGCTGCCTCGATCGGCCCACCGGTGGACGGCTGACGCTGATGGGCACCGATGTTGCCACCCTGAACCCGCGCACGGCGGCGGCTTTCCGGGGCGAGCACATCGGCTTTGTGTTCCAGGATTTCAACCTCATCCCGGTGCTCACGGCCTACGAGAACATCGAATATCCGCTGCTGATGGTCCAGCGCTGGCCCGCCGACAAACGCGGCGCACGGGTGCGCAGTCTGCTCGAAGCGGTGGGCATGGCCGATCAGGCGGACAAGCGACCCGACCAGCTCTCGGGGGGACAGAAACAGCGCGTGGCGGTGGCCCGGGCGCTGGTGACCAATCCCAAACTGGTGCTGGCGGACGAGCCGACCGCCAACCTCGACCATGAGACCGCCTACCGGATCATCGGGTTGATGAAGCAGTTGCGCACCGAATTCAAGACGACATTCGTATTCTCAACCCACGACCCCAAGATCATGGCGGAGGCCGAGGTCACCTACTTCATGGAAGACGGTCGCTTCCTGGACGGCGACGAAACCCGGAGGAGGGATGCCAATGCTTGACATCATGCGAATGGCAGCCCGGAATTTGCTGCGCTACAAGCGTCGTACCCTGCTCACCGCGGCGTTGATCACCGTCGGGCTGGTCGCGGTGTTGCTCTTCATCGCGGTGGCGGGCTCCTTCAAGGACATGATGGTGGCGCAGTTCACCGACTCCATGGTGGGACATATGCAGGTCCACCGCCGAGGTTATCTGGGGGCGATGGAAAGCCTGCCGGTGGACCGCAACATGCGGCCGCGGATGCTGGTCAAGCTTTATGAGGAGTTGGACAGCACGGCGGAAATTGAGTCTTGGTCGCCGCGCGTGAAGCTGATGGCCATGTTCAGCAATTTCCAGAGCACCACGAGCATCCGCCTCAACGGCGTGTACCCGGAGCGGGAGGCCGCGGTCGTGCCCCTGCTGGCCAATCGTGTCTTGGCAGGCGGTGAGCGGCAGCCGCTGGTCAAGCGCGGTTATGTCCAGGTGCCTGAACTCCTCGCCAAGCCGATGAACCTGAAGCCAGGCGATACCGTCGTGCTGGTGGCCACCAACCGGGATGGTTCGGTCAACGGCAAGACCTTCCTGGTGCAGGGCATCATGGAGAGCATGTCGGGGCCGGGCGGCCGTGACGGCTACATCCACATCGACGATGCGCGCGACCTGCTGCGGCTTGCCGATGAGGAAGTGGAGCCCGAGGTGCTCGACCGGCATGCGTTCCTGCCGCCTGACGTCAAGGCCGCGCTGGAGCAGGAAAAGCAGAAGGAACAGTCGTTGTTCGGCCCGGCGCCTGAGCCCGCCGGACAAGCGGCAGGTCCTGCTGGCAAGCTCGGTCTGGTCAAGGAAACCCAGGGCTTATTCAAGGCCAAGGGATGGGGGCGTCCCTCCGAGGTCAGCGAGATCGCGATCCGACTCAAGGATACCTCCACCCTGAAGGAGACGGTGGCGAAAGTGGAGGCCGGCGTGGCTGCCCTGAAAAACAAGAAGGGCGAATCGATCTTTCAGGTCCATCCCTGGGAACAGTTCGTGCCCTTCTCCAAGATCGCCAACATGATTGATATCATGAACCTGTTCATCAAGATCATCCTCGTATCCGTGGTACTCATCAGCATCATGAATGTGCTCATCATGGCCGTGTACGAGCGCATTCGGGAGATCGGAACGATCTCCGCGATCGGCACTCCCCCGAACAAGATCCTCTGGCTGTTTCTGAGCGAGGGCTTCCTGCTGGGCGTCCTCGGCACCGCGATCGGTACGGTCATCAGCCTGATCGCGATCTATGCCCTGAATGTCTCGACGGTGAGCTTCGCCTTCGGACGCCAGGAGAATATCGTTCTGGCGCCTACCATCGCGGCAGGCGACGTCATTTTCGTCGGCTTGCTGACCATTCTGGTGGCGGTCCTGGCTAGCCTCCAGCCCGCTTGGAAGGCGTCGAGGATGGACCCCATCACCGCGTTGCGGCACGTTTAATGCTTGCGCGATAGTTGGCGTATGCACCCCTGTCAGCCTATGGGTGGCAAGGCTCGTCAGGGTCCGCCATCAGGGAGCCCGAGGATTGCAAGGATCCGGGTCCCGGGATCAGGCAGACCAAGGTGAGCGTGGGTTGTCGTCAGCAGCAAGCCCGGGTTGAAGGGGCAATCGTCTGGGCGGCAAGAGGTATTTTCGTATCCGTTTAATAAGAGGAATCGGTATGTCAACATTTCGCAATGCAGTTTCAATGTTGGTTCTGGTGATGGGCGTGGCAGGCGGCTTGACGGTCTGGGCTGCGGAAACAGCCCAGACACCGGCACCCGGGCCACAAACCGCGGCGACGAAAGCCCCGCAAAAGCAGCTGTTCGCCATCGCCGCCGAGGGAAAGGAACTGACCTCCCAGATTCCCTATTTGGCGGCACGCGCGACCCATTATCATATCTTTGACGAGAGCGGCACCTTGGTCGAGGTGGTGCCCAATCCCTTTCTTAACCAGGAGGTAGGGACTGGACCGGCGGCGGCTCAGATGCTGGCTGAACGCGGGGTTACGGTCCTGGTGGCCGGCATGGTGGGTCCGAAGATGAAGGATGTGCTGGTCGCCAACAAGATGCGGTTCGTGTCGCGCAAGGGGGCCGTACAAGGCGTTGTCAACGAGCTGAAAAAGCCGCAATGAGGGGCGCCGTCACCATGCAACGACTGATACGACTCATACTGTGCAGCATGGTGTTCGCGGTACAGGCAAGCTTCGCGGCGGTGGATGGCAATGCCATTCTCGAGAAGGTCGACAAGAATCTGACGCCCGAGTCGTATGAGATGTACCGCAAATTGATCAATATCGAACCGGACGGCAGCCGCAAGGAATTCGTGATTTTTACGGCCAAGCAGGGTCGGGACAGCATGGTGGGGCTGTTCCTCGAACCGTCGACCGACGCCGGTCGTACCACGCTGCGGCGCGGTGACAACATGTGGCTGTACATTCCGGACGTCGGCCGGCCGATCCGCATCACCAGCTTGCAGTCGGTGGTCGGCGGGATCTTCAACAATGCCGACCTGATGCGCCTGGATTTCAGCACCGAGTACGAGGTTACAGCGGTCGAGGAACAGGCGAAAACCTATCGGTTGTCACTCAAGGCGAGGACAGATGCCGTCGCCTACGACCGCCTGATCATGCTCGTCGATCGGGCCACATTGCTGCCCCTGACCATCGAAGCCTACGCGGCCAGCGGGATGCTGATCAAGACGCTGCGCTACCGTGACATCAAAGACTTCGGCGACGGTATCCGTCGCCCCGCGGTGCTGGAGACCGAGAGCCCTTTGTATCGGGGCTACAAGGCGGTCATGCTGTTCGCGAAAATCAAGCGCCGCAATTTTCGCGATGAGGTGTTCACCCTCAATTACATGCCCAGGGTCAAAGAACTGCGCTGAGCCATGTGCAGGCATACTGGGAGCGTTCTTGCATGGCCGGCGCGAGTCGGTTGAACCATACGAGGTTGGTCTGGGCCGGCAGCAACGGCCTGGCTCGATTTCTCGCCGCTATCTGTCTGGCGGTGCCGCTCCTGGTGAAGGCAGACGAGACTTATACCTTCGATACCAGCAAGTACGAAACCAAGGCGTTCGAATTGCGCGGCTATGCCGAGATCGAGCCGGCCTATTCGAAGAGCAACGAGCAGGGCGCGCTCTATCAGCTGGAATTTTTTGACGAAGATCCACGCGACAGCATTTTCCGCCTCCCTGCGGCACTGGAACTCGAGGGCCGCTATCGCAAAGGCGAGACGACCCTGTCGTTCCGCACCCATTCCACCAAGGTCTGGGACTACACCGACGAGAGCGCCGAGCACGTGCTGTACGAGGGTCTCTTCACCCAGCAGCCAGATCCCGGCTTCACCTTCGACCTGGGCAAGAAGGCATACCGCTGGGGCACTGGCTATGCGTGGAATCCGGTCGCCTTCGTCGAGCAGGCCAAGGATGCCGGCAATCCGGACCTCGCCCGCGAAGGGCTCTGGACGGCGAGCTTCGACTGGATCCGCAGCTTCGACGGAGCATTGAAGACCGTCGCCTTCACGCCGCTGTTGCTGCCGAATTACGGTAACGTCAACGAGAAGTTCGGCGTCGAGGGTCATGTCAACATTGCCGCGCGGCTGTACCTGCTGTACGGGAACACCGATATCCACTTCATGGCGCTTGGCCAGGGCAGCAAATCGGCCCGCTACGGCATGGATTTCGCCAGCAACCTGTCGCCGAACTTCGAGATTCACGGCGAGGCGGCGTATCTCACTGACGTGTCCCTGCTCGACGTCACTCCGGACTGCAAGATGCGAAAGGAGGCGCCGCAGGACACATACAGCTATCTCGCCGGACTGCGCTATCGCACCGAAGGCGATTTCAACGTCATCGCCGAGTACTACTACAACGGTGCAGGCAATCGCATGGCGGCCCAGCAGCAGTTTTACGAGTGCGTGCATCGCGCCTGGGAAACCGATGACCCGGGCCTGCTGGAGGGGCTGCCCCTGAAGGGTGATCTGGACCAGGGCCCTTTCACCAAACCCAATCCCATGCGCCGCTATGTGAACCTGCGCGTCTGGTGGGACGAGCCCTACAACCTGTTGTATTTCGTGCCCGCCATCCAGGTGCTCTACAACCTCGATGACGACAGTTACTCGGTCTCGCCGGAGCTCAACTACGACGGCTTCGACGACTTCTCCCTGCGCCTGCGAGTGACCGTTCCGATCGGCGACACCCTGACGGAGTGGGGAGAGAAACCCAACGATTACAAGGCCGAATTCCGCCTGCGCTACTACTTCTAAGGGGCTTTCGTTAATCACCTTGCGGAATCGGGGACCATTAGCGTCGCGGCCCGTGAGCATCCCGGGAATCGCGGGCAATGCCACTACAGGGTGCCCGCAAGCGGTAAAATCGCTCTTTTACCAGTCAGTGTTCATGGATCGAAGTCTTGATTAATCTCTTTATCAACGGCGAGTCGCGGCAGTTCCCCGCCTCGCTCACGGTCGCCCGGCTGATCGAATCACTTGAACTGCAAGGCAAGCGCGTGGCGATCGAACGAAACGGTGAAATCGTACCGCGCAGCCAGTATCCGGAAACCACTCTGGCGGAAGGTGACCGCCTGGAAATCGTGGTTGCCGTGGGCGGCGGCTGAATACCCGCTTCACTCCCCCTCCAATTACTCCAGCAAATCTTATGCAACCACTCATCATCGCCGGCAAGGCCTATTCATCGCGCCTATTGGTCGGAACCGGAAAATACAAGGACTTCGAGCAGACCCGTCTGGCGGTCGAAGCCTCGGGTGCAGAAATTGTCACCGTCGCCATCCGCCGTACCAATATCGGCCAGGACGCAGGCCAGCCCAGCCTGCTCGACGCGCTGCCGCCGTCGAAATACACCTACCTGCCCAACACCGCGGGCTGCTACACGGCGGACGACGCGATCCGCACCCTGCGCCTGGCACGCGAGCTTCTGGACGGCCATGCGCTGGTCAAGCTCGAAGTGCTGGGCGATCCGGAGTCGCTTTACCCGAACGTGGCAGAGACCATCAAGGCTGCCGAGGTGCTGGTCAAGGAAGGCTTCGAGGTCATGGTCTACACCTCGGACGATCCCATCGCAGCGAAGCAGCTGCAGGATATCGGCTGCGTCGCGGTGATGCCGCTGGCCAGCCTGATCGGTTCCGGCATGGGCATCCTCAATCCGTGGAACCTGCAGATCATCATCGACCGTCTCAGCGTGCCGGTGATCGTCGACGCCGGCGTGGGAACCGCCAGCGACGCCACCATCGCGATGGAACTCGGCTGCGACGCGGTGCTGATGAACACCGCGATCGCCGGTGCCGGCAATCCGGTGCTGATGGCTTCGGCAATGAGAAAGGCAGTCGAGGCGGGGCGTGAGGCCTATCTGGCCGGGCGCATGCCGAAGAAGATCTATCAGGCGAGCCCGAGCTCGCCGAACACTGGTCTGATCAGCGGCGGCAAGTAGGGCCATGTCGCAGGCTGAAAGCGGGCATCCGCGTATCCGCTCCTACGTGCTGCGCGCCGGGCGCGTCGGCTCTGGCCAGGCAAAGGCACTGGCCGAACTCGGCCCGCACTATCTGTTGCCCTATCAATCCGAACTCCTCGATCTCGACGCCGCCTGCGGCCGCAGCGCACCGAAAATCCTCGAGATCGGCTTCGGCATGGGCGAAGGCCTGGCCGAGATCGCCGCTGCCCATCCAGAGAATGATTATCTGGGCGTGGAGGTGCACACTCCGGGCGTCGGCGCGCTGCTGAAGCAGGTCGGCGAACGCGGCCTGACCAACGTCCGCATCATCCAGCATGACGCCGTGGAAGTGCTAACTCACATGATCGCCCCCGCCAGCCTCGCCGGCGTGCATGTGTTCTTTCCCGACCCCTGGCACAAGAAGCGCCACAACAAGCGCCGCCTGATCCAGCCGCCTTTCGTCCGCCTGCTGGCCGAGCGCATTGCGCCTGGCGGCTACCTGCATCTGGCTACCGATTGGGAGGACTACGCGCTGCAGATGCTCGAAGTCCTGTCCGCCGAACCCGCACTCGTCAATGCCACGGCCGGGTTTTCGCCGCGCCCGGTCACCCGCCCGCTGACCAAGTTCGAGCAGCGCGGGCTGCGGCTCGGGCACGGGGTGTGGGACCTGGTGTTCCAGCGGCGTTAGAAATCTGCTGCGCCATGCGGCTATGATGCGGGCATGGATTTTTTCGAGCTCGCCAAATCCGCCTTCGCGCTGTTCGCCATCGTCGACCCGGTCGGCGTGATCCCGATTTTCCTCATGGCCACCCAGGGTTACTCGCTTGCGCAAAGTCATCAAGCGGCGCGGGTTGCCGCGCTGACGGTGCTGGGCGTGCTGACCCTGTTCATCTTTGTCGGCGAAGCGGTGCTGATGTTTCTCGGCATCCGACTGGCCGCGTTTTCGGTGGCGGGAGGACTTCTGCTCCTGCTGCTCGCCCTGTCGATGGTGCAGGCGCATGTCAGTCCGCAGCGGCAGACCGAGGACGAGGCGGCCGAAGCGGAAGAGAAGGATTCGGTCGGCGCGGTGCCGCTGGGGGTGCCACTGCTGGCGGGGCCGGGAGCGATCACCCATGTCATCGTCGCGGCCGGGGCAGCGCAGGGCAATGTGCTGCACCAGAGCATGCTGCTGGTTCCGGTGGCGCTGGTCGCGCTATCGGTCTGGCTGGCGTTTCGCGCGGCGCCGATGATCGCGCGCAAGCTCGGCAAGACCGGCATCCATGTGGTGACGCGCCTGATGGGGCTGATCATTGCCGCGATTTCCATCGAAATGATTGCCAGTGGTCTGGGCACCCTGTTTCCTGGTCTGCTTGCCTGATTCGGGGGCGTTCGCTGCGTCAAACCGGTGCACAAATCTTGAAATATTCGTGTCAGCCCCGCGTCCGATCATGTTTTGGAATTGGCACGATTGATGCGAATTGAAACCCGCACGGGGGAGGAAAAATGGAATTCGGAATCGTTGGACTGGGACGGATGGGCGGCAACATGGCGCGGCGCCTGGCACGCAAGGGCGCGCAGATTGCGCTGTTCAACCGCAGTTTTGATGTGACGCAAGGACTGGCTGAAGAAACGGGTCATCTTGCCTGTGACAGCTTGCAGGCGCTGGTCGATGCACTCGCCAAGCCGCGCATCGTGTGGTTAATGCTGCCCGCCGGCGACGCAACGGAGGCCACGCTGCAAACCTTGCGGCCGATGCTGGCGCCGGGTGATCTGGTGGTGGATGGCGGCAACTCGTTTTACAAGGATGTACAGCGCCGTACCGCCTGGCTGGCTGAACGTCAGATCGAGTTTTCCGACGTCGGGGTGTCAGGGGGTGTGTGGGGGCTGGAAAATGGTTACTGCCTGATGTTCGGCGCGAGCGAGGCGGCCGCGACCCGGCTCAAGCCCTATATGGAAAAGCTCGCACCCGCTGAAGACCGCGGCTGGCTGCATTGCGGGATGGTCGGTTCCGGGCATTTCGTCAAGATGGTCCACAACGGAATCGAATACGGCATGATGCAGGCACTCGCAGAAGGCTTCGCGTTGATGAAAAACAAGCCCGGGTTTGAGCTGGATGTCAGCGACATTGCCGAACTGTGGCGCCACGGCAGCGTGGTGCAATCGTGGTTGCTGGACTTGTCGGCGGATTTCCTGGCGCAGGACCAGACGCTCGAGAATATTCAGCCCTTTGTCGGCGACTCCGGCGAGGGCCGCTGGACCGCGCTCGAAGCGATCGAGCAGGGCATTCCCGCGCCGGTGATGTCGCTGGCGCTGATGATGCGTTTTGCTAGCCAGGGCAGGAACGATTACGCGGCGAAAGTTCTGGCGAAAATGCGCCAGGGATTCGGCGGGCACGCGTTGAAGGAGGAAGGCAAATGAAGGCCGGTTTCGAGGAATCGCTGCCCTGCACCTTCGTCATCTTCGGCGCCACCGGCAATCTCGCCACCAACAAGCTGCTGCCGGCCTTGTATCACCTCGAGGCGGCGGCGCGCCTGTCCGAATCGCTCAATATCGTGGCGTTTTCCCGCCGTGCGTGGGATACCGCGCAGTGGCGGGCGCACATGCGCGAGGCGCTGGCCGGCAAGATCAACGGCCGCGTCGACGGCCCGGTGTTCGAACGCTTCGTCGCGCGCTTCGTCTATCAGCAGGGCGACCTCAACGAAGTGGCCTCGTACCAGTCCCTGGCCGAGCGCCTGATGAAGGGTGGCGTGGCCTGTTCCAGCACGGTTTTCTACCTCGCCATCAAGCCGGCGGAGTTCGCCGCGGTGATCCGCAACCTCGAGGCGGTCGGCCTCAACAAGCCGCGCGGCCTCAATCGCGTGGTAGTGGAGAAACCCTTCGGCGAGGATATCGAATCGGCGCGCATGCTGAACCAGCTGCTGCATCAGCATTTCGACGAGGAGCAGATCTTCCGCATCGATCATTTTCTCGGCAAGGAGACGGTGCAGAACCTGCTGGTGTTCCGCTTCGCCAACACCCTGATCGAGCCGCTGTGGAACCGCAACTTCATCGACCACGTGCAGATCACCGTGGCCGAGTCCAACGGCATCGAAAAACGCGCCGATTACTACGATCGGGCCGGGGCGCTGCGCGACATGCTGCAGAACCACCTGATGCAGCTCCTCACCGTGGTGGCGATGGAGCCGCCGCCGGCACTCGAGGCCGACGCGCTGCGCGACGAGAAAGTGAAAGTGCTGCGCTCGATCCGACCGATCACCAAGCGCGCGGTACACGCCCACGCCGTCCGTGCCCAGTACGCGCGCGGCATGGTGGAGGGCGTGAACGTCGTGGGTTATCAGGAGGAAGACAACGTCGAAGCGAATTCGACCACCGAGACCTTCGTCGCCGCCAAGTTTTACATCGACAACTGGCGCTGGCGCGGCGTGCCCTTCTACCTCCGCACCGGCAAGCGCCTGCCCCACCAGACTTCGATGATCGCGATCCGCTTCCGCCATCCGCCGCAGCAGCTGTTCCGCGAAACCCCGGTGGAAACCATCGATCCCAACTGGATCCTGCTGTCGATCCAGCCGGAGGAATCGATGCGCATGGAGATCCACGTCAAGCAGCCGGGACTGGACATGGATACCCGGGTGATGCAGATGAACGCCAGCTTCCGCAAGACCGACGAGCAGGCGCTGGATGCCTACGAGACCCTGCTGCTCGACGTCATCGAGGGCGACCGTTCGCTGTTCCTGCGCTTCGATGAAGTCGAATGGGCGTGGCTGGTGGTCGACCCCATTCTCAAGCACTGGGCGGTCGAGCGCGAATTCATCCCGACCTATCCGGCAGGCAGCTGGGGCCCGGCGGACGCCAACCGCCTGTTCGACAGCGACGACCAGAGCTGGCGCAACGAGCTGTGAGTCTGCCCGAATGGCGGGTGTTTGCTGACCCGGAAGAACTGGCGGTTGCGCTGGCAGACGCTGTTTGCTCCGAGGCGGGTCATGCAATCGAAACGCGCGGCGCATTCCATCTGGTGCTCGCCGGCGGCTCCACTCCGCTCGCCCTGTACCGCGTGCTGGCGCAAAGAAAGGCCGGCGATGAACGCTGGCATGTCTGGTACGGCGACGAACGCTGCCTGCCGTCAGACCATCCCGAACGCAACAGTTTCATGGCCGAAACGGCCTGGCTTGGCGCCTCCGCCATTGCGGCGGCGAACCGTCACGCGATTCCAGCGGAACGAGGCGCCGAAGCGGCTGCTGCAGACTATGCCGCGGCACTGGCTGCCGTTCCGGTCTTCGATCTGGTGCTGCTGGGAATGGGCGAGGACGGCCATACCGCCAGCCTGTTTCCCGGGCAGGAATGGGGCGACGCGACGGCCAGCGCGCC